>JACMIX010000267.1 GCA_014380935.1 Gloeobacterales cyanobacterium ES-bin-141
GCTGTAGGGGTCCATATCGATGCGCAACCGGCGGCTGGCGGGGCCTTCTCCGGAAAATTCCGCGCGCACGCGCACCACTCCCTCCGGTTTGCTTGGCAGACTCAGCCCCGTCAATCTGGCTCCTGCCATCACCGGACCAGCCTTTACCACCAGGGCATCCAGGGCAAGCGCCGTCTGTCCGCGGCTCGGGGTTGAGACGATGTCGCGGGGGTGTTGCGTGCCAGTCAGGACGTAGATCGCTGTCTGGAAGGGGTCGTAGAACATGAACGCCGCCCCGGTTGCTCCCAAGAGCACCAGAAACATAGCGGTGAGGATACCCGAGAGCTTGTGCAGGTCGAAGGCAACTATGTGAGGCCGCGAACGCCAGCGCAGTGTCACTCCCACTCGCCATTTCTTCCAGCCCGGCCATAGTGCCACTCCCGTAATACCCAATCCCACGAGTAGCAGGGCCGTGATCCCGGTGATCCAGCTGCCGGTCTCACCCAGTAGCAACTGGTAGTGCAGCCGGTAGAGTACGCCGACCGGGGAGTGCTCCCAGACCCGCGATCCCCTTACCCGGTAGGCAACCGGATCGACAAAGACCTCCAGGTGCTGTCCCTCGGCGGTCTCAAAACCGACCGAATAGACGTGGCCTTCGCCCACCCGGATAGCCGTAGGCTCAGAGTCAGAGTGATAGGTACGGGCGGCAGCCATCACGCGATCAAGCGAGACCGCAGACTGCAAAGATGGGCTGTACAAATGAGGGTATAACTGCCGATTGAGCGGCTCCTGGAAGACGAGAGCGCTGCCTGTTATACCGATCACAAGCAACAGCGCGCCCGCTGATAGGCCGATGGCGCGGTGGAGGGCAAAGGTGATTGCGTGCGATTTCAAGGCGTTCTCCTATGCTCAGAACCGATGGGAAAGCGAACCATACACGGAGGTGGGTGCCCCAGGGTAGAGGAAGAAGCCCTGGGAGTCGAAATACTTTGTGTCGAACACGTTCTTGACGTTGAGGGCGAGATCCCATTCGCCGACGCGGTAGAACACACTTGCATCGGCGCGGAGGTAAGACGGAATCTCGATGGTGTTTGGCAACGCCGCCTCACGGTTGCCCACGTAGAAAAGGCCCGCACCAAAGCCCAGCCCCTGCAGGCTACCGTCTTGAACCGTGTGGCTGAGCCAGAGGCTGCCGGAGGAACCGGGCACGCCCACGAGTTTGTCCCCGACACTTAGGGTCGTGTCCCGACTGACGTAGGCGTCGGTAAGAGAAAAAGACGCGATCAAGTTCCAGCCCCACCCCAGGTCGCCGAGTACGTCTACTTCGACACCGCGGCTTCTCTGTTCGCCGCTTGCCACGTAGAAGAGCTCATCGGTCAGATCGGTCACGGGTACGTTCGTCTTGGCAATATCGTAAAAAGCCAGGGTCGCCGTGAGCCGCTCGTCGAAGCGAGCCTTCGCGCCCACCTCGTACTGGGTGCCTACCGATGGTGGCAGGATGATCCCGCCCGCTGCCACGAAGCCCGAATTTGGGTTGAAGGCACGGGTATAGCTTGTGTATAGGGAAATATTCTCAATTGGCTTGTACAACAGGCCTATTCGCGGTGAGAACGCTTCGTCCCGCTGACTGCTCAGGACCGAAGCTCCCCCCAGGGGTCCGCTGCGGCTGGTGTAATCGGCAATGTCGAAGCGCAGACCGGAGAGCAGCTTGAGACCGGGCGCAAGATCAATCTGGTCCTGCACATACAGACCCAAAACGCTCACGGCCCGTTTGAAATCATCGCTTGAGCCGAAGGCGGTCGGCACAGTAGCTCCGTAGACGGGGTTGAAAATGTCGATGCCGGGGAAGTCGTTCTGGGTGCGGAAGACATAGTCGTAATCGTCACGGCCCAGTTCGAGGCCGAACAGCAGGCGGTGATCGATCGAGCCGGTCGAAAAACGCCCTTCGATCTCGCTCTGCCAGGAGTAGTTGCGGGCGCTCTCATCAGTGGCGGTGTATCGGCGGCGCAGGGTACGGCCATCGTCGAGCAGGTTGCGCGGTTGGGCGTTGGTGCGCAGGGCATCGAAAACCTGGGCGGAGAGAGCCGAGCGCAGACGCCAGCGCTCCCCGAGCCTGTGCTCCACGGTCGCCCGTCCCCGAAAACCATGATTGCGGTAGCGGTCGCCGGGCTCCCCCAAAAATCGGTTCGCCGGCAAATCCAGGAAAGCCGCTTCCGGCAAGAAGGCCCGGTCGAAAGTGCGGTTGAGATTGAAATGTTCGGTTTCGACAGTCAGGCTCGTGTCCGGGGAGAATTCAAAGCGCAAGACTGGCGAGACGAAGTACAGTTCGCTGCGACCAAAGTCGCGGAAGCTGTCGGAGCTTTCATAAGCGGCGTTGAGACGGTAGCTGACCGCACGATTGGCGGTGAGCGAGCCCGACAGGTCAATCGATGGTCGCACGTAGCCGAAGCTCCCGAAGGTGAGCTTGGGAGCGAACAAGTCCGTCGCCAGGGGCTGCTTGGTGACGTAGTTGACGACTCCACCCGGCTCCACACGCCCGTAGAGCACCGAGGCCGGACCTTTGAGCACCTCTACCTGTTCAACGTTGGCCACGTCCGAAAACGCCAGGAAGCCATCGTCTCGAAAGCCGTTCTTGAGGTTGGCGGAGACGGCAAAGCCGCGGATGGTGTAGAGGTCGGTCGATCCGGCGTAACCGGGACGGGGAGCAATGCCGCTCACGTTGCGCGCCGCGTCGCCCACCCGGAGCACGTTCTGATCTTTGAGCACCTGAGCCGGTACCACTTGTACCGATTGGGGCACGTCGAGGATGTCCGTGTCAGTCTTGGTGGCGGTACTAGCTTTGCGGGTGCGGTAGCCGCGGTTGCCGTCGGCGTTGACCATAACCTCGTCGAGGTCGATCGGTTCGTTGGCCTGGGCAACGGGTTGTGTGTCCCGATCCGCAGCAGGCGTCTGGGCCAGCCAGGCGGCGTCAGTGTTCACCCCCGCGAGATCTAATTTGCGCACTGGCTCCTCCTGGGCTACAGCCAGATTGACCCATTGCAATATGATCGCAATAAGAAGCAGCGGCATGGTATCAACCTGCCGGCACACGGTTCTCTTCATGCCTTACCTGTCTATTAAAGTCGGGAGCAAAGAACGGATTTTCCGTCCCCTTTTTCTACTCCCGAAGCTTATCGCTAATGAGAGAGATTAGCAATAGTGCCCGAATACAGGTCTCTATGCGTCCGTCTTGCAAAGGGCCTAAGCCATCCGGGGTTCTCTACCCGCACAAAGGGGTGGACGGCTCAGTGCTTCTATCGAGGTCAGTTCTACTCTGCGTGACCGCACAGATACCCCACAGGGTCAGGTGAGGATCTTGAACATTGAAAAGATGAGGATACCAGCGGCAGACCCGCGCACTGTCACCGCCCGTTGCAACCACGATCGCTGCCGAGTGCTGCGAGCGCCACCCAGAGACGACCTGCCCGATCCCCGCGAGCGTCACCTGCAATACCCCGGCCTGGATCGCTTGCTCCGTCGATTGTGCCCACAACGCGGGCAGTTCCTCCGGCAATTCCACCTCTGGCAGGGCAGCGGTCTGTGACTTCAGGGCACGGAACTGCGCCCGCAAACCAGGCAGGATACACCCGCCACCAAACGCGCCATCGGTATCCATCGCACTCAGGGTAATAGCCGTACCGAGGTCACAGACCAGGACAGGCTGCCCGTAACGATAGGCAGCTCCCACCAGATTCAACGCCCTATCCACACCCAGGGTGGCGTAGTGGTTTGTAAGCGGTATCTGGGCTATGTCCAGGATGCGCGCCTGGGGCAACTCCTGCCAGCGGGGTACCAGGGCGGGTACCACCGAGGCTACGGTGATCCGTTCTGCCTGGGCCAGAGCCTGCGCGTTCCAGTAGTCGAGATCATGATCAGACGTCTCGAGTAGCGTGTCATCTACGAACCAGCCCCAGTGCTGGCGGGTGTTACCGATATTGACGGCCAGC
This sequence comes from Gloeobacterales cyanobacterium ES-bin-141, assembly GCA_014380935.1. GTDB lineage: Bacteria > Cyanobacteriota > Cyanobacteriia > Gloeobacterales > Gloeobacteraceae > JACMIX01. The sequence continues at coordinate 3,966 of JACMIX010000267.1, forward strand.
CACTTCATCCGAGTTGCCCGACGGCTATGTCCTGTGTTGCCATTTTGAGAGACGCTCGACTGTCTTGGGGTCAAGACTATCCACTAACCGCCGCGCCGCGCGCTGGCGCTTGGAGGCGGAGCGAATTTGCTCGCGCATCTGGCGATAAGCAAGCTGAACGTCCTGGCGCAGGTGGTCGGCTGAGAACCAGGCCGCTCCCTGCGCGAGGATCAGCAACTGCTGAGCCCGGTCGGACGTTGCAACCACTACCCGGCCCGTCTGCGAGCGCAGGAGCTGGTAGCTGTACTGCTCGATGAATGTATCGGCGGTCTGCTCATGCTCTGTGAAGCAGACCTCAAGCCCCGTGGGCTGTACCTGCCAGACCAGGGGAGAGACGACCATCTGGGCGTCGAAGACCAGGACTGTCCGGTAACCGCGGAAGGCGCTGTAATTAGTCAGTAGCTCAATAAGTTCGCCACGGGCCGCCTCAAGGCTGTCGCGGTCGCGCAGGCGCTGGAGACTGGGCCAGGCACCCACCATGTTGTAGCCGTCCACCAGTAAGATCGTCTGCACTGGAGCGCACCTGCGGCCGTATTCACTCATGTTTACATAATGTTACCGAAAACGGGCGTAGAGCCTCTGGTTATCCGTGGGGAGTGTCAAATCTTGTTACCTTCTTTAGAGACCTGGCAAATAATTCTTCCCGACGCCTCCTCGACCCTCCAGCTAGGGGAGGACCTGACCCGCACGTGCGTTTGCCCGGCCATCTTGCTGCTCGACGGCAACCTCGGAGCAGGCAAGACGACCTGCGTGCAGGGCATCGCCCGTGCCGCAGGCATTACAGGACCCGTAACCTCGCCCACATTCGCCCTGATCCAGGAATATCCGGAAGGGGACCCGGCGCTTGTTCATATCGATCTCTACCGGCTAGCTCCCGAGGCCGTGCGGGAGTTATGGCTGGAGGAATTTTGGGAGCAGCAGGTGCTGGTAGCGATCGAGTGGGCCGAGAGACTCAGGTACTTACCGGAGGATTATTTGCGCCTGCAACTACAGTTTTGGGACCCGGAGGGCCGGAGGGCTATGTTTGAGGCTACCGGCCCGCGGTCGGCGGCATGGCTCGCGCGTCTTGCCAGGCACTACTGTTAAAATGCCGTTTATGTCTGGCGGCAAGCGATTGAGAGCAGCATTTTTGGGTCCGAGCGGAACGTACGCTGAGGAAGCAGCCTTGATGCTGTTTGAGAATAGCGATGTTGAGCTGGTGGCTCACCCCAGTATTCAGGGCACGCTGCACGCGATTGGTGCGGGTCGGGTTGAATGTGCCGTCGTTCCGGTCGAAAACTCGGTTGAGGGGACCGTTCCTGCCACCCTCGATACCTTCTGGCTGCTCCCGAGTTTGCGTGTCGAGCAGGCCCTCATCCTGCCGGTTCGCCACTGCCTGATCGGCCGGGGCACTCTCGGTGAAATCAACACGGTCTACTCTCACCCCCAGGCACTCGCCCAGTGTCAGGGGTGGCTTGAGGAACACCTGGGCAAAGCCGACCGCCTGCCAACCGCCTCAACCGTTCAGGCTCTCAGTCACATTGGTCCGGGGGCGGCGGCAATCGCGTCCGAGCGGGCGGCGGACCTGCACAGCCTGCCCGTCCTTGCCCGGACCATCAACGACCACGGCGACAACTGCACCCGATTCTGGCTGGTTACCGGGGAACACCTCGCCCTCGGGCGTGGGGTCTCCACCCGCACGTCGATTGCATTTAGTCTCAAGCAAAACTGCCCCGGTGCTCTCCTGGGCGTCCTTGCTATCCTGTCCGAACAAAACATCAACCTGGCCAAGATTGAATCGCGCCCGACCAAAAAAGTGATCGGCGAGTACCTGTTCTTTGCCGACCTTGAAGGCGACGCCGAGCAAGAACCGATCACCTCCGTCCTTCGGCGTATCGGTGCCTGTGTTGCCGAACTCAGGCTCTTGGGCAGCTATCCGGTCCTGCAAGTTCCAGTAGCCGGAAGTTTAGACCCGCCGCAAGCACGTTGCTCTTGACATCCGCAGCCCGCCGTCGCCAATCTCATACCATGCCTCGGTAAATACGCGTGATTAGATCGATTCTGGCAATGCTGCTCTGGGCCTGGCTCGGCTCACCTCTCCTTGCCGCTCCGACAGGACCGGTACGGCTGGTGTATCCTCCACCGGGCCACAGCACTTCGAGCCAGTCAATCTTCTTTGTCGGCTCAGTACACCCCGGTAGCCAGTTGGTGGTAAATGGTTCGGCAGTTGCTTTGAGTAAGCAGGGCTACTTTGCACCTACCTTCGCCCTCAAGCCGGGGGCCAATACCTTCACCTTCCGCTCGCGCGGGGTTGACGGGACTTCAACCCTCACCCGTGTAGTCACCCGCCGCCCTGACATCACGGTGCCAAGTGACCGGCCCTACCTGGCATCACTCTCACCCTCCGGTCCTCAGCGCATCGAGCCGGGTACGAACGTCTGCCTCAAAGCCCGTGCTACACCGGGCGGACAGCTCAGGGCAAATCTGGCGGGCGAGGTGATATCGCTGGTGGAGTTGTCTTCCACTCCCGTGCCAGCAGCAAGTGCTCTACTGGGCGCTTTCTCCCCAGAGTCTGCCACGAGAGGATCCTATAGTGGTTGCCTGCCTGCCCGTCGAGGTTGGCAGAAAGTTCAGGCCCAACTGAGTCTGCAATGGCGCGGCCAGACACTGACGCAAATGAGCCCTGCCGAATTTACCACCCTCGATCCCACCCGCCTGAACGTGATCGAGGTGATTGTTGCTGAGGCCATCATCCGGGCCGGTGCGGGGTCTGAGTTTGCGCGTCTGACACCGCTTGGCCGGGGCGTCCGCTCAGCTGTCACTTCTCAAAATGGCGATTGGTTACGCTTGCAGGGCGGAGGCTGGATCCAGCAACGCGACATACGCTATCTGCCCGCCGGAACCCCGCTTCCCCGTAGTGCCGTGCGTGCCCTCAGCACCCGGCATACGGCCCGCGCCAGTGAACTCATCATTCCACTTGAAATGCCTCTGCCCTACACCGTCCGGCAGGAGGAAAGCCGCCTGGTTGTGACGGTTTGGGGAGCCGAGGCTCAAACCGATCTCATCCGCTTCGAGGCCGGCGACCCGCTTATTCGCTCTGTGCAATGGGAGCTTGAGGGTAGCGAGGGCGTACGTTTCTACATCGATCTGCGCGAACCTCGCCAGTGGGGTTATCAGGTCCGCTACGAAGGCCCGGTCCTGGTAGTTGGTGTGCGTTCCTCCCCCAAACGGGCGCGTGGACTCGCGGACCTCACGGTCATGCTTGATCCCGGACACGGCGGCACCCAAACGGGCTCACTCGGGCCGACCGGCATTGCTGAGAAGACAGTCAATCTGCAGATTGCCCTGCGCCTGCGCGACCGGTTGCAAAAAAGCGGTGCAACTGTCCTGATGACCCGCACAGATGACCGTACCGTGTCCCTGGAAGCGCGCACCCGGCAACTGGAAGCCCAGACTCCGACAGTCTTCTTGAGCCTGCACAACAACGCATTGCCCGACGGTGCCAATCCCCTCAAACAGTACGGCACCTCGGTGTACTGGTACCACATGCAAAGTCGTGCCCTGGCGGAGTCTCTCCATCACCAGCTTGTCCGCGACCTGGGACGCCCCGACTATGGACTTTACTGGGATAGCCTCGCTGTCATCCGCCCCACGCTTGCCCCGGCGGTCCTGCTCGAATTGGGCTTTATGATTCATCCAGAAGAATATTTGCTCCTTAATACCCCTACTTTTCAGGAACGTATTTCTCGCGCTATCGTCCGAGGTCTGGAGGACTGGCTGCAAAAACAGGGAGCTTGAGTTATCGACTTGAGGAGGGGTACATCGAAACTAGTTACTTGTAAAGAGTTGTAAAACAAACATAGCCACTGTATATTTGACTACTATGTTATACACTCTCGAATTGTGCCCGTAGTGAGCCTTTCTAGAGTGGTGCCGTCTTCGCCGGTGAATTTTATTATCATTATGAATCTTGTGCTGATGCGCCGTATGAATCTGGCTAATACCCGACGTTGGATTGCACTGTCGATGCTCCTGGGTGGAATTATGGGTTCGCCGAAACCTCTCCTCGCTCAGGATCTACCTTCCGCTCCCGTGCTTCCTGCACGCGCCGTCCTGACACTCGAGGAGGCGGTGGACAAAGTTTTAGGCAGTTCGCCCGAGTTGCGGGTTTTCCGGGCCGAGATCGGGGTAGCGGAAGGGGAAGTGACGACCTCTCGTCTGCCCAGCCGCTTCAACCCGGGCGTAGTTGTTGAAGCTGGTCCAAGGCTCAACACCGCCAACGGCGGTGCCCTGGCCGAGGCAGCTATCACAGTGACCCAGGAACTCGAACGACCCCAGCGCCGACAGGCGCGTGAGCAGGCAGCAGGATTTGGAGTGCAAGTTGAGCAAAACCGTCTCGAGGCCGTTCGTCTACGGGTTGCATCGCGGGTTCAGACTCTGTACGCGCAGTTCTGGCTAAACGAGCAACTTCTGCGACTGACAATCGAGCGCGAGCAACTGGCCCAAAACTTGCTGGTCGGTCTTCAGGAGCGCTTCAACATCGGAGATATCGGCCTGATTCCAGTCAATCTGGCTCAGGTGGAATTGTCACAGGCGCGAGCTGCGCGCGAGCGTCAGAACGGCGAGGCCGAGGCGACTCGGGCAGGGTTGCTCATCGCCATTGGCGACACACCTGAGCGTGCAGTCCAGCCCATCTCCGACCTGCCCGAGACGCCTGATATTCTGCCCGCACTGCCGCGAGTCTTCGAGCTTGCCCTGGAGGCAAACCCCTCGCTGCTTGCCGCCCAGATTGCCCAGCAACGGGCCGAGGCCCAGTTGCAACTCGCCCGCGCCGAGGCGACACCAAATCTCACCCCCACGTTTACTTACCGGCAAGAAGGTCCTGAGAGTATTTTCCTGACCGGGCTAATCTTCCCGCTGACTATTTTCAACCGCAACCAGGGTCTCATTGCGAGTGCCGAGTCCCGTCAAACTCAGACGTTTGCCCAGCGGGACCTGCAACAGCTTGAGCTGCGCCAGCAGATCGAGGAAGCCTACGCCCGCTATGTCGCTTCTCAACGGGTCTTGCAAACCTATTCATCCGAAACCATCTCAGCCATCGAGCGCAATCAGAGCCTACTCGATGAGGCATTCCGTAGCGGCAAAACGGGCGTGACCGAGATTTTGCTTGCTCGCCGCGA
>JACMIX010000268.1 GCA_014380935.1 Gloeobacterales cyanobacterium ES-bin-141
GTGATGACAGCAAGAATAACACCAGTCACCCAGGTCAGCTCGCGGGGCCGCTTGAAGCCACCGGTCAGGTACACCCGGAAGGTATGCAGGATCATCGCCAGTACCATCATCGAAGCGGACCAGCGGTGGATAGAACGGATCAGCCAACCAAAGCTGACCTCATCCATGATGTAAGTTACCGAGCTGAAGGCTTCTGCTACCGTTGGGCTGTAGTAAAAAGTCATCGCGAAGCCGGTAGCAAACTGGATCAAAAAGCAAATTAGCGTGACGCCACCCAGACAATAAAAGATATTGACGTGAGGGGGAACGTACTTGCTCGTTACATCATCCGCGAGCGCCTGAATCTCGAAGCGCTCCTGGAACCAGTCGTACACCTTACTCATCAGAGCAGAATCCTTTGCGATAAGTTTCGCTTTCCGTATGAATGTAACACCGTTTCTGAACGCCCAACCAGGCCCTTTTACAATACTTAATCGTTGAATGAAGCTTACCACGCGTGGGCATTACAGCGTCAAGGCCATGCTGGACCTGACTATGCACCTGGACAAACCTCCCCAGTCCATTCGGGTCATTGCGCGGCGACAAAACATTCCGCAACATTACCTAGAACAACTACTCATTTGTTTACGCAAGGATGGACTGGTCAGATCAGTACGCGGTGCCCAGGGTGGCTACTGTCTTGCCCGCCCGCCCGGACGGATCTCCCTGGGTCGAGTCCTCGCGGCAGTTGGAGATACAATTGAACCCCTGGTCAAGGTGGACCGTTCAGGCCAGCCTGAGGACTGGGTTACCTTTGCACTCTGGCTGCGGATCCATCGACGGATGCTCGACGTACTTGAGGACATTACCCTCGAGGACCTTTATTACGATACGCGCAGCCACCAGGCAGCCCAGGGTGAGGAGGGCAGTTTTATCGTCTGACAAATTCGTACTGGTTGGTGAGCGGGTGCAAGGTGATCATCTGGCCCTCACCAACACCGAGGCGGCGTGAGCAGTTGTCACCCTCAAAAACCACCTGGACAAAACCGTGACTGGCAACCTGGGCTTTGAGCTTGCCATCGCCCTCTTTAAGGTCGCAGGTCTGTATCGAAAAATGAAAGTGACGTCCGGCGATACGCACCTCCCAGGGATGCTCGATCACCCACTCGTTGGGGATATTGGTAATCAGGTTACCGAAGTGATCGACACGCTGAATTTGCCCGTGAATGATTTCTTGTTTACGGCGAGCCAGGTCCATGGCAAAGCGGACCAGCGACTGAGGATCGATGGGTTGTCCCACATCACTCAGGGTCTGACTACTAGCGAGTTTTGCCGCGGCGGGAGCAAAGATGTCCCGGCCCCGAAAGACCCGGTTCAACACGGGCGGGGTCCGCAACTCGACTGCTTCGATGGCGGGCTCGATATCCAGAACGCCGTCGAATAGACCATTGTCCGGGCCGACGAAAAAATAGTCGCGGGTGCGAAAGGCCACAGCCCTTGAACCCGACGCAGTAACAGGATTAACAATCGACAGGTGGACTGTAGCGCTGGGGAAGTTCTGGTACGCAGTCATCAACTCGAAGCGAGCCGCCATCAAATCTCGTGGACTAACCTGGTGAGTCAGATCAATCAACGTTGCCCCGGGACAGGATTTGAGCAGAATACCTTTGATGACCCCGACACTGCTGTTATCCAGCCCGTAGTCACTGAGTAAGGTGATGACCTGTGCTGACATAGTTTGCCGTCTTTGAGTTCTGGAAACATTTCCAGAGTACGGTTCTCTGGAAGCAATTGTCATCCACTCTACAAAAAGCAAAACAGGCCAGCTTTGCGGCTGGCCTGTTTTAGAGAGTGAAGTTTATTCTTGCGAAGTCCGCATGCGCAACTCGGGGGAGGGTTCGCGCCCTTCTCCTGATGAGTCGGATATGGAGTAGCCACCCGCCAGACCGATGTAGCCCTCTTCGCCATGCTCGGTGATGTCGAGCCCGTTGAGTTCGTCCTGCTCGTCCGGACGCAGGCCCATGACCACCTTGAGCACGAACAGAATGACAGACGTGCCGACAACGGCGAGGACGACCGTAGCCAGGACCGCGATGAGCTGAGTGACTACCAAACCGGGATTGCCGTAGAGTAAGCCATCAGCACCGGCCGAGTTGACGGCTTTGGTGGCGAACACGCCAGTCAAAACAGCGCCTACTATACCGCCTACGCCATGGCAACCAAAAACATCCAGCGAGTCGTCGTACTTGAGCTTGGTGCGCAGTTGCACCATACCGTAGCAGGCGATAGCAGCGATACCGCCAATGGCAATCGAGCCGAGCGGTGTGACAAAACCCGCTGCGGGTGTAACCGCAACAAGACCAACAACTGCGCCCGTGGCGGCACCGACTGCCGTCGGTTTTGCAAACAGACTCTCAACTAAAAGCCAGGTTGCCACCGCCGCAGCGGTTGCCGTGTTGGTATTGACGAAGGCAGCAGCAGCCAGACCGTTCGCAGCCCCTGCAGAACCGGCATTGAATCCGAACCAGCCAAACCAGAGTAGCCCGGCTCCCAGGATCACAAAGGGAACATTGTGAGGCGGCATGGGACGTTCCGGGTAACCCTTGCGGGCTCCGAGAATCAAGGCCGCAACCAGGGCCGAAACCCCGGCGCTGATATGTACGACTGTTCCACCGGCAAAGTCGAGCGCGCCGAGATTGCCCAGCCAGCCCTTAACGGCCGGGTCGCCCAGGCTCCAGACCCAGTGAGCGAGCGGGTCATAGACCAGTGTTGCCCAGAGAATGATAAACACGACGTAGGTCTTGAACTTCATGCGACCCACGAGGGCTCCCGAGATAAGAGCCGGGGTAATGATGGCGAACATGCCCTGGTAGACCATGAACGCCTGATGAGGGACAGTGGCCATGTAAAGGGGACTGGGCTCCTGGCCTACGCCGTTGAGACCCAACCAGCTCAAACCACCGATAAAGGGTGAGCCGTCCGAGAATGCCAGCGAATAACCAAACAGTACCCATTGCAGCCCGATGACGGCCAGGGCGACAAAACTCATCATGATCGTGTTGAGGACGTTCTTGCCGCGTACCAGTCCGCCGTAGAAGAAGGCGAGCCCGGGTGTCATCAGCAAGACTAGAGCAGCGGAAGTCAAAATCCAGGCAGTATCTCCCGTATCAACCTTGGGAGCGGCATCCTGAGCCAGGACGGGGACGGTCGCCAGGAATGTCGATAAAAGCGTTACGGCAAGTGTTCCGACAGCACGCCAGCTTTGCTGGCGTCGATGTAGTGACATAAATTCTCCCTACGGTATGAACGAGATGCATTGTGATATGGGAAGTCACCAGGCTCGCAGTTGCCGGATCTGCTCTGCTGCTGAGCCTCACCATCTGCGTAGTGACATTGAAGCTATCGAGGCATAAACTAACGAGTTGCGCCAAATCAAAATGTATTCTGTGCTACGAAGAGGCTATTTTCTGGGTGAATTTTTTACAAACTGTGCGGCGGAGGCGGCCCGGATTAGACGCCAACGGCCTTTCAGGCTGTAACCTGAGAGCGCATCAAGCGCTGCGCGGCTGCTAGAGCACGGTTGATTTCCCACGGTGGGTGATCTGGGTAGGAGAGGTAGGCTTGCTGTTCTTGCTCGATCATCAAGATATCCTGACGAACCAGACCGTCCAGCAGACCCCGGGCCGAGCCAAATAGACTCTGTTTGACCAAAAGGCGCACTGCCTTGGGAAGTCGATGCAGGTCATTAAATGCGCCGAGCGAAGTGAAGTGAACCAGCCAGGCGCGTGTAGCTAGGGGACCCAGCGGACACAGCAGGCAGTAGAGCTTGAAGTCTGCTCCCAGGCTCGAAGTCCAGTGGGGGTAGACGTAGCTGACCGTGAGCGATTCGGGGTGAGGTTTACGCAATGCAGGTACGAACAACTGTGCAATCGACCAGATCCGGTCGATGCGGTAGTGGCTTTGAGCATGATAGTGGGCATCGACGCGCTCGGGCTCTTCGTGGAGTTTCTCCAGTACCGCATCGCTCCAGGCTTGATAATCGCTGTGCAGCGGAGCATGGTGCATGTCCATGAGATTCTCGATCAAATAGGAGTAGTGAGCTTTACAGTCGATGACTGAGACCGTGGCAATGTAGTTGAGGTGATCCCACTCCGGTATGGCCAGGGGCACACGCCGGTCAGCTTCGGCTGCATTGCCCGCGAATAGCCACACAAAACCGTATAGTTCGCGGACCGCGTAGGTGCGCACCTGGCAGCGGGGCAGCTTCTGAGTCGGTTCAAGGTAGGGTACGTGGGTACACTTACCCTCACCGTCAAAATGCCAGCCGTGGTAAGCACACTCGATTCGGTCGGCGCGCAGGTGACCGTGGCTGAGTTTGACCAGGCGATGGGGGCAACGGTCTTCGAGGGCATGGACGCCTGTTTTGCTGCGCCACAACACGACGGCTACACCCCAGATCTGCACGCTGACGGGTTTGTCTTTGAGATCGCGGCCCCGGACCACCGGGTACCAGTAAGAGGGATTGATGGCAAGCCGGCGCACATCGGCGCTCATCGCGGCAACCACCGTGTCCACATGGACAGGGCTCCCTCCGGGTTGACCGACTGAAGCGTGCGGCGTTGCAGACCCTCGCGCTTCAAGATGGCATTGGCCGCGAGTAAACCGCTACTGGTCGCTCTCTCCATCAGACCGCACGGAAAAGGCATCTTGACCCAATCGCCCGCGAACAGCAGATTTACACCCCCCGGGTCGGTCGCGGGGCGCTCCGCGTGGCTGCCCGGTGGGTAGCCGGAGAAATTCTTCTGGTTCACCAGTTCGCGGTGCAGGATCTTGGCCTGTTGCAATTGGGGCACAATCTGCCATAACTCCTGCTTGAAAGTAGCGAGCAGCGCCTGCTGGTCCGGAAACTCCTTTTCCTTATAGCAGTACGCGTGTAGCTCGATAACACTCCCACCGGTCCGCCTGGCCCAATCGATATATTCCTTTTGAATGCGGTGGTAGAGCGTGATGCTGTCAGTCAGTCGATAGCCCGATAGGGAAGTGAAATCGCTGTGGGGCCACTCGAAATCACGGTCAAACCAGAAGCGCACGACCGCGAATGGATCGGCAACGGCGAGGTTGTCCACCCGGTGCTTGAGCCCGCGGTCAATATCGCCGTCCATGCGGGCAAATAACTGCTGCACACCGGGGACATCCGTGGCCAGAACGTAGTAATCCGCTTTGAGGGTCTGAAGAGGGGCGGAATCCTGCGGGTGGGCACTGAGTTCTATGCCCTCGGCGGTGTGCTGGAGGACGGTGAGGCGGGGCAGGTCACGCCGGGCAGGACCGCTCAGGACCCGACCGGTGTTGTCGAAGCGGGCTCCGTGGCAGGGACACTGGAACTGCCCGCCCGCCGCAGGCTTGACTGTACAGCCCTGATGGGTACAGGTGAGCGATATGGCCTCGGTCGCCCCGTCCACCAGCGCAAAAGAGGCATCGCCCGCCTTGAAGTGCTCGTACCCCTCGGCGGTAGACGTGCGCGCCGCCCAAAAAGGTGTGCTGCCCGTCCTACCGTTGCCTAGGTGGTATTGCAACGAGTCGATGCGGCCCTGCTGCCAGTGCAACCGGTCGATGGTGGCACCGGTCAGAATCTTGCTGCCGGTGCGCTCAATGGCCCTGGCAATCGGGTCGATGAGACTCGTCCCCATATCCTCGTGGGTACCCCGAAAAGCGAGTCCCTCCGGGTTGCCAAAAAAGTAGAAGTGAAAAAACTGCATTAATTCCGCCACGCTCAACTGGTCGGGAGCGTTGAGGCTGGATTTGGCGAAGGGTAGAAAATAGAGGTCATACAGCCCGCGCGGAAAATCGCGTCGGACCCAGTCTGCCACCGACAAACTTTCCAGACGCTCGAAACTCGACCCCGCCTGGAACCCGGTGATCTCTCGAAAGACTTGCCAGTGGTCCGGGCTGATCAGATTGAGACCCCAACGGGCCAGGTTGGGTGAAGCCAGGGCCAGATCGACGACGTTCCAGGGAAATGAAACACTGCTAGGCCGAAAGACCTCCGGTCGGTAGCCATTTTGATAGAGCACCGCATAGGTCTTCAAAGACACGAAATTTTGGCTCAGCTCGAGTTCTTCAACCAGGCTGTTGAGGTTGTAGTACTGGGGGAAGAAGCCGTGAAAGCCGTGCTCCATCGTGAATGTCTCACCGGCAGCTGCGATGGGCCAGCTTGCCAGCTTGCCGCCCAGTTGGGCCGCCCGCTCGAGCAGCGTCACACTGAATCCCCGCTGACTCAGCTCATAGGCGCAGGCGAGCCCGGCAAGCCCCCCGCCAACCACGGCTACACTCATCGGACTCTGCACCCGGCGCGGCAGATCCAGGGTGTCCTGTTCAAAAACGGCTGGCCGCGGCTTTGAGAAGCGCGAATTCCAGACCAGTCCCCCTCCTACACCCAGACCAAGGAGCTTGAGGGATGTACGTCGAGATATGGGCCACCGTGAACGCGGATGAGGGAGGTTTCCACTCATAAATCGGTAGTTTCAATCGGACGACGGGAGCTTCTTGTCATAAATTGGCGGTTTCGATGGAACGCTCGAAGCTTCTCGAATATACCAACCGGAGAATCGGCGCTTTACGAAAGTAAAAGAATTTATTCACAAATGACCTGCTGTACCGGAATGCTCAGCGTGGTGCGAGTGGTACGTCAAGCACCGGGTAAATCTCCCAACCGGTCGCGTCGTAGTGCCACCACTCTGAGGGAAGGGGTAAAAAACCCTCAGAACGCATGGCCCGGTCGAGAACCGCGTAGTTGCGGCGAGCAGTCTCAGACCACCCGGCCTCGGCGTCACGCCCGGCCCGAGCCGAAAAGTCGTCAAAGCTCGTCGGCATCTCGAGCGCTACGCCCTGAGCGTCACTCAGAGTTAGATCGACGGCGGCACCGCGGTTGTGGCGTGATCCCTTGGCCGGGTCCGCGACGTAGCGTTCGTCATGAACGATGGCCCACATTTGCTTTTGCACCGAGAGCGGCCGGTAACAGTCCCAGAGCCGTAGTGTATAACCCTGGACCGCAACCCGCCGCTGGACGCGGACCAACCGTTCGGCCACGGCCGGACGCAGCAGGCACACAGCTAGGGGATAGACAGCTCGGCGCAGAAAGTTCTCGGGCGTGGCATAGCGCATGTCGAGCTGGATTTCTGGTGCACTCCGGCTTATGTCGATAAGCCCTTCGGGCTCGGCTGCGTGAGCCGGGCTCGATCCGAGCAGGACAATGCTCAGGAGCAACCAGACGAGACTGATTTTGATCATGAATGTAGAAAATTCCGGGCAGCAGGTCTTTTCTTAGAAGAACTTAGCATTTAGAATACTGAAACTAGTGACTTAATTCCCGAATCTAAATTGATCTTTTCAGATAAGCACAGGACTAAAACAATGGTCAAATTACTGCACGGCTAGGCCGTAAGCAGCCGTCGCGGCGGCGGATTTGCATCCGGGTATTATTCAATAACCAAGATCCGTACGGGTCCGGGGAGAGATAGCTCCCGGCGTACGGGCGGTTCGCTCAGGAGGGAAAAGCATGAAGAATCTAATCGCCGGTGCTCCGCTCTAGCAGCGCGTTTTCACTTTTGCCTTATCTACAAATCTAAACGCGAACACTGCCGCATTCCGGCTTTTGTTCGCCATCTTTTGGTGAGGGTCATGGCCAAGTTTCGTGATGTCTTGAATTTTTACCGGCCCTACTGGCCGGTGACGCTGTTCAGCGTTGTTGCAGTTAGCTCGCTCGAAATTGCCGAACTGGTGGTTCCCTATGCGGTGGGGCAAATCCTGAATATTCTCTCAGGCCAGGCCCTCGACCCGGCTGTGCAAAGCCTCAGTGACGCCATTGCCGCCCGGGCTCAGTTGGACCCGGACAAAGGCCTGACCCTGGGTGTGTTGCTCGGGATGATCTTTGTCGTCACCGTAGTTCGTGCGCCTATCCAGCCGTGGGTGGGGGGCTGGTTCCACTGGGATGTCGCCTTTCGGGCTCGTCGGGATAATTTACAAAAAGCCCATGAGAAGCTTTTGACTTTACCGCTTGAATTCTTTGATGAGAATAACTCGGGCCGGTTGATGGGACTGATCTCGCGGGGCATCTCCAATCACACCTGGACCTATCCGGAAATCGTCGGCCTGTTGATTCCCAAGCTCATCCGGGTGCTGGGTATTTTTGGCATCATCTTGTTCATCGAGTGGCGTATTGCCGTGTTGTTCTTGTTTTCTTTCGTGGTCATCCTCGTCTTCAGCTTTCGCAAGCTCAAGCAGCTCATCGGTATGGAGGCGCTCGTCGATCGATACTATGAACAGACCGAAAGCCGCACTTCCGAAATCATCACCAACATCAAAACGGTTAAAGCGTTCGCCACCGAAGCGCAAGAGCTCACTCGCCAGAACCGGCGCTTCGAGCGCGAGTTCAAAGTGCTCGACTACCGGGTACATCGGGGGTACGTGAAGTTGGGGGTCTGGCAGACCAGTACTGTGCAGGTGTGTGTTTTCTCGGTCCTGGCGTTTACCCTGTACGCCACCTTGCAAGGGCAGATTTCCCTGGGGCATTTTGTTACGACCTACACGGTGGCGAGCATCGCCTACTCGGAGGTGACCCCGATTGCCGAACTGGCCGAGATCTTTGCGCGGCGCTTTACTTCGATGATGCGCTTCCACGAGTTCATGCAAAAGCCCGCCGGGGTAGACGCCGTGACCCTCGTGCCTACCCAGGAGCCACCCTACACTTTCACGGGCAAGCTCGAACTGGCCGGGGTTTCCTTCGGGTACGACCCAAAACGCCCAGTTCTGCAAGACATCAGCCTGCTCATCGAGCCCTATCAGACGATTGCCCTGGTAGGGCGCTCGGGGTCGGGCAAATCGACCCTGGTGAAGCTGCTGTTCCGTTACTTCGAGCCCAATCAGGGCACTATTTTGATGGACGGGCACGACATCCGGGCGCTGGATGTAAGCCGCTACCGCAGGCGTCTTGCGATCGTGCACCAGGAGGTGGATGTCTTCAACGGTACTTTGCTCAATAATCTGACCTACGGCAATTCTGAGGCGACCTTCGAGCAGGTTGAGGAAGCCTGCCGGATTGCACGGGTAGATGAATTCGTCCGTCAGTTGCCAGAAGGCTACTACACGGTGGTCGGTGAGCGGGGTCTGCGTCTATCGGGCGGGCAACGCCAGCGATTGGGCATTGCCCGGGCGCTGATTGCCGAGCCGGATGTCCTGGTCTTTGACGAGGCCACATCGAGTCTCGATTACGAGTCGGAGCGGGCGATCCAGCTTGCCATGCGCAGCATATTGGGCACCCGCACGACGATCATCATCGCCCACCGACTGAGTACCGTGCGCGAAGCCGACAAGATCGTTGTGCTCGATGGTGGCCGGATCGCCGAGGTCGGCTCGCACCGCGAGTTGCTCGAACGGGGAGGACTGTACCAGCGTCTGCATGCGCTTCAGGAGACGGGGGATCTACTGCTATGAGTTGGAATATCTCTGCCTGGTCGATCCGTAATCCGGTACCGACCATAGTCTTGTTTCTGGTCCTGACCATTGCCGGGGTCGTCTCGTTTTTTGGCCTGAGCATCGACGAGAACCCCAACATTGATATTCCCTATGTCGTGGTAACGATTACCCAGTCAGGAGCGGCACCGACTGAGCTTGAGACGCAGGTAACTCGCAAGGTCGAAGACGCGGTAGCGGGCATCGGCAACATCAAACACATCCGCTCGACTGTCAAGGACGGCTCCTCCGCAACCACGATCGAGTTCATCCTCGGCACCAACACTGACCGGGCCGTCAACGATGTCCGCGATGCACTGACCAAGATTCGCGCCGCGTTACCCCGCAGTATCGACGAACCCATCGTGCGCCGCATCGAGTCCGCTGGGGGGCCGATTATGGGCTACTCGGTAGAGTCAACCCGGCGCTCGACAGTCGAGCTGAGCTGGCTGGTAGACAACGAGATTTCACGTGCCCTGCTCTCGGTACCGGGTGTATCGCGAGTGTCGCGCCACGGGGGGGTCAGCCGCGAAGTCCGCATCGACCTCAACCCCAACCGTCTACAAGCCATGGGCATCACTGCCGACCAGGTGAATACGCAGGTTCGTGCCCTCAACATCGACCTTCCCGGAGGCCGGGGAAACGTGGGCCGTAGCGAGCAGGCTATTCGTACCCTGGGGAGTGCCCCGACAATCGCTCAGTTGCGTGCCACTCAGATCATCCTGCCGGGTGGTCGCCATGCCCGCCTCGACACACTCGGGACTGTTTCAGACGGGACTTCCGAGCAACGTCAGCTTGCCTTTCTCGACGGCAAACCCGGCGTAGGTTTTGAGATCGCCCGCGCCACCGGCAGCAACCTGGTGGATGTCGAGCAAGGTGTCCAGGCCAAGATCCGCGAACTCAAGCAGACCCTGAGTGACGATATCGACATCCGGCTGAGCTGGACGCTGGGCGATTACGTGCGCGAAAACTACGACGCTTCGATTGAGGCTCTGCTGCTCGGGGCGGGACTCGCGGTCGTAGTCATCTGGCTCTTTTTGCGCGACTGGCGCTCGACTTTCATCGCGGGCCTCGCCATGCCCCTCTCCGCTATCCCCACCTTTGCGGTCATGAAGATAGCGGGCTTCACGCTCAATAACATGACGCTGCTCGCCCTCTCGCTGGTGATTGGCATACTCGTGGACGACGCCATCGTCGAAATCGAGAACATCGTCCGTCACATCGGTATGGGCAAGCGGCCATTCGAGGCGTCGCTCGAGGCGGCAGACGAGATTGGGCTTGCGGTAGTGGCGACGACGATGACGATTGTAGCGGTCTTTGTGCCGGTCGCCTTTATGGGCGGGATCGAGGGCCAATACTACCGGCAGTTCGGCCTCACGGTGGCGGCGGCGGTGCTCTTCTCGCTGGTGGTAGCGCGCATGGTCACTCCCTTAATGGCCGCTTACCTGATGAAGCCTCTGCCCGAGGAGGCAGGTAAAGGCTGGCTGGTACGTGCCTACGACACCATCCTGATCTGGGCGCTCAGGCACCGGGCATTGACGCTGCTGGTCGCGGGGGGCTTCTTTGCCATGAGCGTCGGGCTGTTGACACAGGTTCCAACCTCACTCATCGGGGCCGTCAACAACAACGACAGCGTCCTGAGCATCGAACTGCCGCCCGGATCGAGTCTCGCCGACACGCGCCGGGTAGTCGAGCAGGCCATGGTGATCATTCGTGCGCGTCCGGAAGTAGTGAGGCTCGAGGCGACTGTCGGTACACCCGATGCCGGTGGCAAAGTCAACGAAGCCAGGTTCTACATCACGCTCAAATCCAGGAGCGAACGCAAACTCACCAAGCAGCAGGTGGAGGAGGCGGTGCGGCCTGCCCTCAACCGGATTCCCGGCGCCCGTTTTTCTTTCTCGGGTGGCAGCTGGGATGGGACCAAAACTTTGCAGATTGTGCTGATGGGTGACAGCCCGGGCGTACTTGAGCAGACAGCCCGCGACCTGACGGACAGGATGCGGGGCATCGAGGGATTAATCGATGTCAGTTCGAGTGCCGCGATTCTACGGCCCGAGCTTTTAGTAAAACCCGATTTTGAGCGCGCTGCGGACCAGGGCGTCTCAGTCGAGGCCATCGCCCGTACTGCTCTCATCGGCACCCTCGGTGACATCGACGCCAACCTGGCCAAGTTCAACCTCAGCGACCGCCAAATCAACATCCGTGTTCAGCTCGACCCCGCCTTCCGGGGCAACCTCAACACCATCGAAAACTTGCAGGTGACGGGCAAGGACGGGCGGCTCGTACCCCTCAAGGCCGTGGCCGATGTCGAGGTGGGTAGCGGGGCGGCCCAGATCGACCGCTACGACCGTGCCCGCCAGGTCACCGTCGGGGCGAACCTGGCACCCGACCTGGACCTGGGTCCGGCCATCGCCAGGGTCCGGGAGTTGAACGTGTTGCGCAACCTGCCCGCGGGTGTTCGGGAGCAACTCACTGGCGATGCGGAGAGCCAGCGCGACATCTTCAACGGCTTCGGGTCCACCATCGCCATAGCGGTGTTGCTCATCTACGCGGTGCTGGTGCTGCTCTTCGGCGGCTTCTTGCAGCCGCTCACGATCATGATGTCGCTGCCCCTCTCCCTGGGTGGCGCGGTGATCGGCCTGCTCGCCTTTGACAAATCGCTCGGCCTTTACGCCCTCATCGGTATCATCATGCTGATGGGCCTGGTGACCAAAAACGCTATCTTGCTGGTCGAGTACTGCCTGATGGCCATGAAAGAAGGACAGCCGCGACACGAGGCAATCATGAGTGCCGGGGAAGCCCGTATGCGACCTATCCTGATGACCACCATCGCCATGATCGCGGGCATGGTACCGATTGCGCTCGAGATTGGTGCTGGCTCCGAGACGCGCTCACCGATGGCGGTGGCGGTGGTGGGTGGGTTGATGACCTCGACCCTGCTGACCCTAGTGGTCGTCCCGGTCGTTTTTACCTACATCGACGACCTCGGCCAGTGGCTGGGCAAAATCACCGTGCGCGACCGTGCGCAACCCGGCGTGGCCCCGGCACCATCCCAGCAAGAATAGGGAAGCGCCGGACCATACCGGTGCTGATACTACGGGTACTGCGGGGTGATGTTGAAGAAGTTGCGCGGCTTGAGGTCAAAGCCGCTCCACATGGTCAGGGCAACCCCTTTCCAGAAGGGGCCGACCTCCTGACCGTCTTCGTCGCGGGGACGGTGGTATACAGACGAGAGGTACCAGGCCACCAGGTCCGTATTGGTAACCGGTTCCCGATTACTGATATAGGTGGGCAACTCTGTGTAAAACAATTCGTTTTCGCGGGCACGAGTGACCCAGAAATCGTGCTGGGAGAATTCTTCGGGGTGCCGGACCGTTCCTGAGCGCATCGGCTTCAGGTCGTAGCTGATATTCTTGCCAGTCGCGTTGGTTGCGACTTCATCCTGAATGCGTAGCTCGGTAAACTCCGTATCCACCCAGTCAACGTATCCCTCAACCCCGCCGTTGAATGGTTCCTCGACGGTGTAGGCGCTGTAGCGGTCCTGGGACTGTTGGTGACGCATGACGATGGCCGAGTCGTGGGTTGAGCCAGCCAGATCCACGTCCACACGCCACAACCCTTCGTGCATATGGCTTTCATGCTCGGAGCCAGGCAGGTTGCGGGCGGTTGCACCGACGCGAAAGGCAATCGTGCCGTCGTCTTGAAAGGCGTAGCGGATCATGTAGTTGTAGTTGGAGGCATCCAGGGTAGACCAGAGAACAAGTTCTTTGCCCCGATAACCCTCGGTGTCGTCTTTCCAGAGCACGCCGCGGTCCAGGACCTCTTTGACCACTACCGGGTCGAGCGCTGTCCCGCAGGGGCCGAGATCAGTGGGCGTGACCGGTACCAGCCGGAAATTGAAGCCGGTCAGGTCGTAGTAGCGAGGGTAGCCCGAGTTGTAGGGCGCGAAAATATCGGCGAGCCGGGCGTCTGCAAGGATCTTGACCCAGGGTTCGGCAGGCGTGCGCTTGAACCAGGCCCCGGTAATATAGAGGCCCTCACCGACCGCGTGGCCCCATTGGACTCGCCAGGCCGTCTGGGAGCGGCCCGTGGCGGGGAATGTCTGCACGACCTCATTCGAGGGTGCGCCGGGGGGCTGGGGTGTCTGCGGCACGCATTGTCCCAGGGCCGAGCCCGCTCCGCCTACACAGATGAGGGTAGTGGTCACGCAGGCAAGACACAGGGAGTGAATCCAGCTGGTAGTGGACATGAGACTTCCTCACGCGATGGGAATCGGATTATTTGGAGCCGTGCTTGTGGGCGTGCTCGCCCTTGGGGGCCTCACGGACCACGACCCTGGCAGTCGTCAGATCGACGTTGACGTAAGGCTCGATCAAGTAGTCCTGTCCGACCCGAAACAGTAACCGGACCACCCGATGGCCAAAGATGGGGTCCTGGGACTGCGTTGCCCGAATATTCATTGCCTCGACCGTGGCGCTACTCAGGTAGGGACCGAGGGCTGCCCTGACCCTGGCATCGGCCAGGCCGAGGTTGCGGGCCGTCGTGAACTCCTCAAGGGATAGCTGGGTGGGCAGATGCGGCACCGAATCTACCCGGCTGACTTGACCACGCGCCAGGTTCACAAAAGTGAGAATCGTCAGGTCCCCGTCGTAGCGATAGTGGGTCACGAGTGCCTTGCGGTCCGGGGTGCCCTCATCGTCTTTGCCGTTGAGCAACTCGACACTGATCAGGTATAGCGGCCCGCTGGTGCGCAGACCCCGTTGGGTAAGAGCCCGCTCTGCCAGGGAAATAGCAGCTTGTCGCTCTACTGCCGTTGGTTGAAAGGCCGGGTTGATGGCGGTCGCTGCCGGTAGCGGTTGCGCGGGCAATTCACTCGGCAGCAGCAAAGGTGCCGCAGCCAGCAGTAGGGCAATACCCAGGTGCGATGGACGAATCATCTGGACCTCCCCAGAGAAAGAGTGAGGGAGCGAAGTTGCAGCGTTTTCCAATCCGGAGTTACCTCGCAGGTGTAAACGCTCTTATGCGCAAAACTTAAGCCACCCAGTGCCACTCTTCTGTACCTTAGAGCACGGTTTTGCTTGGAGCTGATGTGTAAAGGAAGTTGAAGGGTATATCTTTGCGGTATCTCTCGAAGTACATTCCTGCAACCAAAATACGCTCAAACTCCCTGCCTGAGCGACTTTAAGCTGTTGGACGCTTTCAACTGCCAGTAGGGTGCTCCTGCTCTGACTTGCTGAGATCTCAAGCAATCCATGCTGCAGTCCAAAGTTTAGAAGCAGTGCTGCTGATCG
The DNA here is from genome assembly GCA_014380935.1 of Gloeobacterales cyanobacterium ES-bin-141. Classification (GTDB taxonomy): domain Bacteria; phylum Cyanobacteriota; class Cyanobacteriia; order Gloeobacterales; family Gloeobacteraceae; genus JACMIX01. Next base: position 14,778 of record JACMIX010000268.1, read on the forward strand.
CTTAAATGCTTTGTATGCAAGCATTTAAGAAATCAGGCTGAGAGTTGAAATACCCCGCGACTTCAAAAATCAGCTTCTCTACCCTGACCCCTACAGAGATAAAGCCCGCGCTCAAGCTCTCGAACCCATACCCGTGGACATCACAGGCTGGCTTACATTGGCTCGACATACTTTGGAGGGGGTCGTTGAGGGTAAATCCCTTCCGTGGGAAGCCGTCTCCTTTGCCCTCGCATTGAGTACGGGCAGACGGCAGGCCGAAATCCATGCTACGGGCGAACTGCTACCCGTCGATGACCTCAGCGCTGGGGGCACTGACATCGCCGCCAGCAAGGACGGGTACGCCGTCCTATTCGCGGGCCGCGGCGGGCGGCCCTTCGGACCAACCAAGACCAGACCGGGCACTGAGGCTGAACGCGAGTGGCGGGCTAGACCCATGAGAACTATTCCTAACATTGGTATCAGCTGAACTGGTACTCGCAGGCTGGCAGTGGTTGGAAGAGAAAGGACACAAAGTCGAGCACGAAGACCAGGTCAATGCCGCTTTCAATGGCAAATTGAGATCCTTTATGCAAAAAGTCGCGCCGGGATACACCTACAAGAATCTTAGAGATTTTTATGCCGTGGGGTGTTGGCGTAACTGGTTACGCGATGGGGTGGCAGAAACAAGCTTGCCGGAACGCTTGAAAGAAGTCCTGGGACATGGTCCCCTCGGCGATGCTACTCCCCCATACAGGAAATTCTGCCTCACTGAGGAGAGCATGAGCAGGTTGTGAAGAGGATAGGTAGATAGATAGGTGGATGGGTGGGTAGATAGGCGGGTGAGTACCTGGATGACCAGGTAGATGTTTAGGTAGATAGGTAGGTGGGTACCTGGATGGCTAGGTAGATGGGTCCTTTGTGCTCAGCGATCCAACAGGCTCGTCGGGGCTGTCAGGCACTCCAGAACGCGGCAGCACTCCTACCGCTCGCTCAAGGCGATCTCGTTGCCCCCGCTCTCCTCGTACTCAGCTACCCACCCCACGAGGTCGCTGATGGCCGCCTTGGGGTACA
>JACMIX010000269.1 GCA_014380935.1 Gloeobacterales cyanobacterium ES-bin-141
AAGAGTAGAGCGGCTCGCCAATGATGGACGAGTCCCTCGTGTTCCTTCCAATTCCTCAGTCCCGTTGACCTGCCACCGCTCATCGGCGTCAATGTCGGTTTAGGGGGCGGGGTAGCGACACTTACAGGTCGCCACCCATAAGTCTTTTGACAACTTTTACAAGTAGACCGAGGAGCGCTCTGAGTGACTGCGCAGTCGCTGGGTCTGAGATGTCTCCGTTGGCGCCGAGCTTTGTGCGGACGAACGGCACGATGAGTGACCCCGGCTCGACGGTGTTGGCGGCGAGCGCACTCAGTGTCAATACAAGCGACGCATGCGCCTGTGCCCCACCCGTGGAATATGGAGAGGCGCTTATTGCGACTACCGGCTTGCCTGCAAATTCGCCCGTTGACACGGTCCAGTCAAGTGCGTTCTTGAGGACACCCGGCATTCCGTATGCGTACTCCGGCGTGCAGATGAGCACCCCGTCGGCCTCCTGGAGGAGGGCACGCAGATTTTTAACCGGTACGGGCGAGTCGTCGCCGTCGAGTTCGGGGCTGAAATGCGGAAGGTCAGCCAACCCCTCATAGGTCTTGAAGGTTGTGTTCTCGGGGAACAGGGTCGCGGCGGCACTGAGGAGGGCCGTGTTGGACGACCCAGTTCGGAGGCTTCCAGAAATGGCCAAAATTTTCACGCATGTCTCAGACATAGATCTGTTAACTCTATGTGCTCAATTTAATACTCTGCACAACTGCCTTATCCACCCGCTGAAAGAGGTAGCAAGTTCAGCACGAAAGTTAGCCTCAACAGGACCTTAAACGTGTTTAGCAATTTTGAGGAGAAACCGATGAAATACGACGAGTTTATCAACCAGGTAAAGCAACGGGCCGGGCTTGAATCCCGAGAAGTCTCAGAGCGTGTCATCGCCGCGGTACTTGCAACCCTGAGCGAACACATGGCCGGACGCGAACCCCACAACCTGGCCGCCCAACTGCCGGATGGGATCGCCCAGTATCTCGGTCATGATCCCTCTGAAAATGCAGATGCCCGTGGAGAGCGGTTCTCGGTGCAGGAATTTTTCGAGCGGGTCGGCAAGCGAGAGAACGTCGAGACCTCCGAGGCGGAACAACACAGTCGGGTGGTCATCGAAGTTCTGGGTGAGGCCGTTACAGAAGGTGAGTTCAGAAGCGTCCGTGCCCAGTTTCCGGCTGAGTACGACCAGCTCTTTGACGGGAGATCGATAGCTACCCAGTAACTGAGCTGCCATCGCAACTCAGACCGGTTCGAGCAAACCTCGTTCAGTCATCAGGTCTAACGGCTACTCCTGACTGCCCGGGCGGTGAGCAGAGCGACGGCCCCAACTGCCGCGGCGATGCTGCCCCATTTGATTATCGGGCGCTGTTCGAACCAGTTGTTGGCGCTTCCTCGTGCCTGGTCGCCGAAGTCGCCCTCCGTCGTGTCGTAGCCCTCGATGGGTTTGAAGAGGTTGCTGGGCGCATCCTCAGACTTGGGCTCGGTCGTCCTCTGGGACTCAAACCCCCTGCGCAGCAGGTAAGCATCTACCAGTTGCGGCGCAATCTTCTGGGCCAGGATGAGCGCTCGGCCAGTCCCACCGGCCACCAGTTCACGGGTCGGATGCGCGGCGGCATGGAGGATAAGGTCGGCCACGACACCCGGTTCGTAGATCGGTGGTACTCCCATCGGTTTGACACCCAGTCGCGTGCGCGCCTTGCTGAAGAGCGGCGTGTTGATCGAGGCTGGCATCACATTCGTCACGCTGATTGACGAGCCCTGGTGTTTGAGCTCCAGTCGCAAAGCATCGAGGAAACCCTCGATGCCGTGCTTGGAAGCGGCGTAGGCACTCTGATAAGGTAGCGACCGTCTTGCCTCGACCGAGGAAATGTGAATGAGTGCGCCGCGCCCCTCGCGCTTGAGGTGCGGCAGGGCTGCCATTGCCCCATACGCCTGCCCGATCAGATTTATATCGACAATGCGCTTGAACTCCTCGGGTTTGGTCTGCTCAAAGGGTGCGTATAAGGAGACCGCTGCTGCATGTACCCAGGTATCAAGCCGCCCGTACTCGGCCACAGCCCTGTCAGCCACGGCCTTAACCTGCTCGAAATCGGCCGCATCGGCAGGAACGGCAATCGCCTCGCAGTCCATGCGTCGTATGTCGTGCACGAGCGAGTCAAGACCCTGCGCGCTACGAGCGGCGACGACCACCTTTGCACCCCGTTGGGCAAAGCGCAAAGCTGTCTCACGGCCAATACCGCTCGATGCTCCGAACACCACGACGACCTGCTGGTCTATCGGTTTGAGTTGCATTGCTGAAGTCTCCCCTTGCTGAAGCTTGCGTACGTCATCTCCGGATCAGTCCCGGTCCGCGCTCGTGAGCGCTCTCACAGTCAGTAGTGCCACAGCACTCAGGGCAACCCCGGCAACTGCCGCCGCTGCGGGATGACGGTCGAACCAGTCCGTAACACTCGGAACCGTCAGGGACTTGAAGTCACCCTCGGCCCTGTCGTATCCGGTCATGGGTTCAAACAGAGCATCGGGGCCATCATCAGACTTGGGCTCGTTGGTGCGTTGCAGGGGAAAACCAACCGCAAGCAGCAAAGAGTCCATCAACTGGGGTGATAGAAACTGCAGGAAGTTAACCAGTTTGCCGACATCGCCAACTGTGATGTCGCGCTTTGGATGCTCAGCGACATAGAGAATGGCATCGGCGACCAGACCCGGATCATAGAAGGGCGGTATGCTCATCGGCTTCACACCGAGCCGTGTCCGCGCTTTGTTGTAAAAGGGCGTATTGATCACACCGGGCATCACATTCGTTACGCTGATCGGTACTCCCGCATGCATCAATTCCAGGCGCAATGCGTCAAGAAAGCCCTCGACGCCGTGTTTGGAAGCAGAATAAGGGCTTTGAAGCGGTATTGAGCGTCTTGCTTCAACCGAAGAAATATGAATGAGTGCGCCGCGCCCCTCGCGCTTGAGATGCGGCAGGGCTGCCATCGCTCCGTATGCCTGCCCGGTCAGGTTTACATCGATGACCTGTTTGAACTCCGCGGGCGTAATCTGCTCGAAGGGCGAAAAGATCGAAACCGCTGCTGCATGTACCCAGGTATCGAGCCGCCCGTACTCGGCTACAGCCCTGTCAGCCACGGCCCTGACCTGCTCGAAGTCGATCGCATCGGCGGGGACGGCAGTCGCCTCGCCCCCCTCAAGCCGAATCTGCTCTACCAGCGAGGCAAGTCCCGCTTCGCTACGGGCGGAGACAACCACCTTTGCACCTCGCTTGGCAAAACGCAGGGCCGTCTCACGGCCAATACCGCTCGAAGCGCCAAAAACGACGACGACCTGCTGGTCAACCGGCTTGAGTTGCATCCGTCTAACTCCTGAATAATCCGGCTCAGTTACAAAACCCAACCTTGGCAGGCTTTGTCAAACCGGAGTCCTATACCATTCCACTGCGCCCGGCCTGAAAGTGGCTCTACCCTGGCTCAGCTTTTTAAGTGACCACGGATCTATCTTTAGGTCGAAGGGGCTAGCGGGCCAGGGGGCTGCCATGGTGGTGAACCAGGTACCAGCCTGGACCCATGCGCTCGAAAATGTTGGTGGCCATGGACTGAGCCTGGATCTGCCGGTTGCCGAAAGCCTGGAGTAGATTCTCGACCAGGACGACGTGGGCAACATTCCCGCTGACCTCGGTTGCCACGATGTCCATCTCGATCTCGATGTAGTCGGTGTTCTTGAAAATCTGCTCCCAGGAGGAGCGGATCGCCCCCCACCCTCGCAGTGCTTTGCGTCCGGGGTGAATGCACAGACTACCGGTCCCCAATGACCACACGGCACTCATGGCCTCGATGTCCTTTTTCTCAAAGGCGCGATAGAACGCCTGATTTGCTGCAAGCACCGCCTGCTGTTCACTGGTCATACTCACACTCCAAAGTCCTTGGCTCTCTCAGAGCACGTGCAAAGCTATTAAATCGTATAGGCCCAACGACTCCTACGCCTAATAGTCAGGCCGCCCCGGGATTCAATGCATGTCTGGCGTAATCCCCGGCTGAGCATCACGGCTATGCCTTCCTATCGGCCCTTCAGCAACCACTGTTGGCTCGTTGGCAACCGGGAAGTTGACCGAGCGGGCAATAAAGCACATGGCATGCGCCTCATGGTGAAGTTCAAGCGCGCGGGCGGGGTCGCTGTCCGCGGTGACCTTTACCCGAGGGCGGAGTACTACCTTCCGGAAGTGCCCGCCACCGTCCACTTCCTCAACCATGTAACCCTCCGCGTGATCGACATAGCTCGTCACCGCAATCCTGGCGTTGGCGCACAAGTTCAAGTACCAGAGCATATGGCAAGCCGAGAGTGACGCCACCAGAAGTTCCTCGGGGTTCCACCGCGCCGGATCGCCGCGGAAAGCCGGATCTGATGACCCGACAATAGAAGGCTTACCCTCAGACGCAATCTCATGCCGCCGCTCATAGGTGCGGTAGCTAGAAGTACCGGTACCTAAGTCTCCGGTCCACTCGACGGTGAGCAGGTATGCGTGTTCATGGGTGTCCAACGTCATCTCCGTGAATTTTTTTAGGCGATGAACCCAGCTAACCACAGTGGCTGGCGAGATGAGGAAGGACACAGCTTCCGGCTCGGAGCTAAAATAGCCCCATGAATGATCCGCGGCCGTTGAAGCAGCAGGCTCAGATTCTGACGGAGCAAGTTGGTGACACACTGGCCAGGTATCTGGTCCTTCACAACCGCCTCTTTACCTGGAAGAATATTTTCGGATGGAATCAATTCGAAGAGATTAAGCTAGCAATTCCTCCCCTGGTTGAGCAACTGAACCAGATTACAGCCGACAATAAGCAGGGCTTGGAGCTGGCTGCCCAATTACCGGATGAACTGCTGGACAAGCCGGTAATCACCGAGTTCTACCGTTTTATGACCGAGTACCTTGATGCGCTCAGGCTCTCCGTGCAGATTATGGGCAGGTTGCTGACCCAACTCGAAGCGAAATCGCTCAAGACAGGGGCATTCAAACAATCAGCCTATGAGGCCGACCTGGTCATGTACAAGAAGAAGATAGATACTTACCAGCTCTACGGCATGGAACTCAATCGGGTTGTGTCCACACTCAAACATTAACTAAAGAGCGAGGGAATGACACGCTCCGCTTTCTATATTCGAATAGCTGCGAATTGAAAAGGAATGAAGCTATGGCAGAAGTATGGCGAGCGATAGGCGTTTTCCACACCCACACCCAGGTAGAGCGAGCACTCTCGGAATTACGCAAGGCTGACTTTGACCTATCCAACGTCTCTATCCTGCTCCGGCGGGAGGATGAACCGGTTGAGCCCGAGCATGTACCGGTTGAGGACGCCGTGAGCAACGGCGCAACCGCGGGAGCAGCCCTGGGTAGCATTGCCGGTGGCCTTGCCGGCCTGGTTTTTGGTCTGGGTTCAGCGGTGGTTGCGGGCGTCGGAACGGTCCTGACGGCCGGGACTATCGGTACGGCGATTGTCGCGGCTCTCAGCGGCGGCACTCTTGGAGCCGCCGCCGGGGGTATGACGGGTGCCCTCGTGGGTCTGGGTATTCCCGAGGGGCAGGCTGAGACCTATGCACAGACAGTCAAGGATGGCTGTTGCTTGATGATTGTCGAGGGCAACCCGGCTGAGCTCCGCAAGATAGAACCGATTCTCCAGGATTGCAAGATGGAGAACTATCGTCTTTACGAAGTTTTGACCGAGACTGCTGAGCGCGAAAGCACCCGAATGGTCTGATACTCGGGCTGGGGGCAGCCAGTTGATTGACATACCGAGACAGGGTGAGAAGCCTCAGTGATCACCGAGGCCGTGTTTTTGCTGACACACAAGCCTTTGGGGAAAGCCCGTGGCAGCAGGGGTCAGGTGGTGTGAAAGCCAGACAGGGGTTGTAACCCAGGTCAGGTACTTCGGTGACGGGCGAACCGGCCTGGGGTTCTCAAAGCAGATATCGTGTGCCTTTCCCTGAATGTCAATGGGGTATTCACTCGACTTCACCAACTCTGTCTGAAATCTTGGGCCTAGCTTCACACAGCCTCGGTCGGGTTCG
>JACMIX010000270.1 GCA_014380935.1 Gloeobacterales cyanobacterium ES-bin-141
AACAGGTTGCTGTTGCCTTCTGCGGGCACATACTCTACCCGGTATTCCTCACCATCGGCGTGGAAACGGTAGGGATGGTCTTTGTGGACGCGCGAGACCGAGCGGATGCCGTGGGGAGACAAAAACTCGTTTTCATCCAGCAAATAACCCAGGACTCGCTCCAGCTGCTCCCGCGAAGGAATGGCGAGCAACAGGCGTCCGTCGTTCTGGTCCAGCCGCATGTTGGAGAGCTGCTCGCTAAAATCGGGCCGGTTCTCTAAAAACCAGTGCTTGCGCCTGACGAAACCCTCAAGACCCTCGATCACCTCCCGGTCGAGCACCTCCACAGCAAAGAGGGGCACAATCCCGACCAGGGAGTGCACCTGCAAAGGAACCGAGCCGCGGATTGGCCCGCACGCATCACAGACCCGCAACTGGTCGTAGTAAAAACCGTCTTCCTCGTGCCACAGGCCCGTGCCACCCAGGTTATTCATCGCGTCCGCAATGGCAACGAAGTGCTCGAAAAACTTGGAGGCGACGTCCTCGTAAGCCGGATCTTCTGAGGCAAGTTCGAGCGCCATCGCAAGCATCGTGGTGCAGTAAAAGGCCATCCAGGCGGTCGCGTCGGCCTGCTCAAGCGTGCCGCCCGTGGGGAGCGGACTCGAACGGTCGAAGACACCGATATTGTCCATACCCAGGAAGCCACCGCTGAAGACGTTCTGACCCTCGGTATCCTTGCGGTTGACCCACCAGGTGAAGTTGAGCAGCAGTTTATGAAAGGTACGGGCGAGAAAAAGGCGGTCGCGCTTACCCTTGGGTGCGGTCAGTTTGTAAACGCGCCAGCAGGCCCAGGCGTGCAACGGCGGGGTGACGTCCGAGAAATCGAACTCGTAGGCAGGAATGGCCCCGTTCGGGTGCATGTACCACTCACGCAAAAACAAGATGAGCTGGTCCTTGGCAAACTCGGGATCAAACTTTGCCATCGCCACTAGATGGAAAGCCAGGTCCCAGGTGGCGTACCAGGGATACTCCCACTTGTCAGGCATCGAGATGACATCGCGGTTGTAGAGGTGCTGGGTCCACTCGGCGTTGCGGTTGCCCCGGCTACCTGCCGGTAGCGTACCGGGATCGCCTTTCTGCCAGTCAGCGGCCCCGTAATGGTAAAACTGCTTCGACCACAAAAGCCCTGCCCGAGACTGACGTACGACCCGACGTTCGGCCTCCGAGAGTTTGCCGACATCGAACAGCCCGTCAAACTCGTCAGACTCGCGCCCGCGGTCCGCGAACACAGCCTCGAAGGCGCGACCGAACGCTTCCGGTGGAGGCGTCTCGCCAGCCGAAAGCCGTAACCGGAGCGTTGTCGTCTCACCTGCACCCACCTCAAGACGGCAACAGAACGCGGCTTTCGTGCCCTTTTGCTCGGGATTGACAGCCCCGGTCTCGCCCTCGATGACGTGGACATGGAAGGCGTCTTTGACATAGGAACCGGCATTCTTGACCCCGAAAAGCCGTTCTAAGTTAGTCTCGTTGTCGGTAAAAAGCAGTTCGGGCTCTGTCCCGGATGCTGAGTCAAA
>JACMIX010000271.1 GCA_014380935.1 Gloeobacterales cyanobacterium ES-bin-141
ACAGCAGTGCTTCGGGGCGAACCGCATCCGCTCGGTAACCGCCATCATCAACGGCACCACCAATTACATCCTCACGCAGATGCTCACCCGCAGCCTCGCCTACGAGGACGCCCTCGCCGAGGCCCAGTCCCTGGGTTACGCCGAGGCGGACCCGCGTGCGGATGTGGAGGGCAACGATGCCCAGGAAAAGATTGCGCTTCTGGCGGCCATTGCCTACCGGATCGCCCTACCTGATCTCGCGTCTGTCTACCGGGAAGGTATTACGGCCATCCACGAGCAGGACGTGCGCCATGCCCAGCGGCTCGGGTTCGTGATCAAATTGCTCGCCCTGGCCGTGCGCGAACCGGACGGAAGGCTGGACCTGCGCGTCCATCCGACCCTCGTTCCCACGGATCACCCTCTCAGTCGGGTGGACGGTGCTTACAATGCCGTACTCATCGAGGGCGAGCCGGTGGGTTCGGTAATGTTTTACGGGCCGGGAGCCGGGAGCGGGCCAACCGCGAGTGCCATCGTCGCAGACCTGATCAATACCCTGATCGACCTGCAATCCCCTGCACTTGAGCTTGCTCCACCAGATACCAACTCGCCAGACCGCCTGCCTATCGCCGAAGTCCGCACCCGCTTTTACATCCGGCTGCTGGCCCGAGACCGTCCGGGCGTCATCGGTCAACTCGGACAGATCTTCGGACACCACGCGGTCAGCCTGGAGTCGATTGTGCAGAAAAATCCGCCCCGGGGAGCGGCAGCAGAACTGGTTATCATCACCCACAATGTCCGGGAGGCGGATCTGCGCATGGCCCTGGCCGAGATTAGCAAAACAGACGTCCTGCAAGAACTCTGCTCGGCCATCCGTGTCCTGCCGGATTAGCGACAGCCGTTCAAGCAACAACCAGAGTCAGGCAGAGCATCTTAATTGGTCGAGATTCACGGACTCAAAGTAAATGTGACCGGTACCCGCACCCAGGTTGCAAGTGCCTCGTCACCTTGCAATGCCGGAACAAAACGCATGCGCTTCATCGCCGCTATTGCGGCACCATCGAGTTCTGCGTGACCCGAGGATTTGAGTAATTTCACCTCGCTGACCGTCCCGTCCGCGAGTACGAACGTATTCATGACGACCTTGCCCTGCCAGCTGTTTTGCAAAGCTATCTGTGGATACTCGGGCTGCAACGCTTCCATCATCCGGGGCTTCACCAGCGTCGCGGATGACAATGCGGCAGTCGTCGTCGGTTCCGGTGTCGGTTCGCTAGCCAGGGCCTGGAACTCAATCGCGAATGGCCCGAGCAAAAGTGGCAAAACCGCGAGACCGGCGAATCGAAATGGACGAATATTACACTTGTTAAATAGATTCGGAGTCATAGTCAGTGCCCTCCATAAGGTGATGCCATTAAAAGCGAGCTGGAAACAGTAGATGGTTCAGCATGAACAGGGTTACAAATTGATGCAATCAATAGTGCTTCAACAGCACAGTCAAAGCTCGCACCAACACTAAATAGCGAATTTGAACGAAAAAGAAGATTGTGCGAGTTACAAAATGTCACGCAAACTTAGTACGAAACCAGGCAGAACCTCTTCTCCGGACAAGTGGGCTGGAGACGGAACAACCTCGATTTCTATTTCTGGTCGATAAATTTCAACCTGCCCGGTTTGTGGATCGATAAGCCAGCCAAGCCGCAGCCCGTTGTCCAGGTACTCCTGCATTTTGAGTTGTAAGGGCTTCAGCTCATCGGTGATGGAACGCAACTCAATGACAAAATCGGGGCACAAGGGCGCAAACTTTTCTTGTTGCTCGGCGGTCAGAGCATTCCAGCGTTCCAGCTGTACCCAGGCTACATCTGGTGAGCGAATGGCTCGATTTGGCAGACGAAAACCTGTAGAGGAGTCAAACACCTTTCCAGAACCTGTTTGTTTATTCCAGATCCAGACTTGACTGGTCAGGCTGGCATTGCGGTTGCCACTCTTGCTACCTGCCGGGGACATAACAATCAGTTCTCCAGCCGCTGTACGCTCAAATCGCAGATCTCGATTCGAGCGGCACAGCTTGTAAAATTGCTCATCCGTGAGTGCGACCAGAGCATCGAGGTTTAGAGTAAGTGAAGTCATCGGAACCTCAAAGGCTGCATCCGTCAGTTATCTTAATCGTCGCCGAAACTCTGATTTATTGCATTCACTAATTCACTCAGGGTGATAGCGCCGTTCTGCTTCGTCAATCTTGTAGTCATTGGCGCTCATATCGCGCCTGCGCATCAGGCCCTCGTCGTCGAATTCCCAGTGCTCGTTGCCGTGGGTGCGGTACCACTGTCCGGTCTCGTCGTGCCACTCGTATTCGAAGCGCACCGAAATCCGGTTGCTCGTAAATGCCCAAAGCTCTTTCATGAGCCGGTAATCAAGTTCTTGAGCCCACTTGCGTCGTAGGAACGCCTTGATTTCATCGCGGCCTGTGAAGAACTCGGTCCGGTTGCGCCACTCGGAATCGGGTGTGTAGGCCCGTGCAACTATTTCGGGATCACGAGTGTTCCAGGCGTTCTCAGCTGCTTTGACCTTGGCCCTGGCTGTTTCTTCGGTAAATGGTGGTCGAATTGGCGATGACATCTAACCCTCGTACAGTTGATAGTTCTCTGGAGAATGATGAAAAGCTTTTCAGCTTACCGGCACCGAGGCTACCACTTTTTGTACGGCAGGAACTTGCCGTTGAAGGTGACGACGACGCGGTCACCTTTCGGGTCGGCTTCCTTTGAAATGTCGATGGTAAAGTCAATTGCCGACATAATCCCATCACCAAACTTCTCGTGGATAATCTCTTTCATCGGCAAACCGTAGACCTGCATGATTTCGTAAAAGCGGTAGATAAGCGGGTCAACGGGAACGATCTGCTCTACTGAGCCCTTGACCGATGGTATCTGAAGCGCCACCTCGACCTCGGGAGACAGGTCGAGGTAGGAGGCGAGTTTGCTTGCCTCCTCACTAGAAGCGCTTGCCTGACCGTACACGAGGCTTGCCACCCAGACCGGGTGACGGCCGAGGATGCTGGCGATGTCCTCGTAGCTGACATTTTTGGCTTGCTTGGCGGCAAGAATGGCTTCGGTTACGGCTGTGTTCATGACTATCTCCTTATCGTGGTGTGCTCAGGTCCGGTTACGCGCTTCTTCGATGGCGCGCGTTTCCTGGGTGAGGTGGGTTAACAGGCTCGCCTTGAGACGGACGAACTCGGGATCGCCCGTAAGCGCCTCGCGGCTCCGAGGGCGTTTGAAGGGAACGGGGATCAGCTTCGTAATCCGAGCTGCCGGACCCCGACTCATCAACACCACCACATCCGACAGCAGCAGTGCCTCCTCGATGTCGTGGGTGATCAGCACAGCCGTGAGTCGGCTTGCCTCCCAGATTTTCTCGATCTCCTCTTGCAAATAGGTCCGGGTAAGGGCGTCGAGCGCCCCGAGCGGCTCGTCCATCAACAATAGGCGGGGCTCGATGGCGAGTGCCCGGGCGATGCCGACCCGCTGTTTCATGCCGCCCGAGAGTTCGCGCGGCAGTCTGTCCTCTGATCCCTTCAAGTTCACCAGGTCGATGTAACGCTCGCAGACTTGCTGTAATTCCGCCCGGCTACGCTTTGGAAAGACGGTTTCGAGAGCAAACATCAGGTTACCGGCCACCGTCAACCATGGCAAGAGGGCGTAGTTCTGAAAGATGACGCCCCGGTCAGGACCGGGACCGGTAATCGGACGGCCCTCGAACGAGAGGCTTCCCGCCGAGGCGTCTACCAGTCCCGCAATGATGCGCAGCAGAGTAGTCTTGCCGCACCCGGACGGCCCGACGATACTCACGAAAGTATTCGCCTCGACGTCGAGATCGATGTCTTCGATGGCGACAAATGGACCATTCCTGGTTTCGAAGACCTTGGTGACGTTCCTGAGTTCTAGTTCTGCCATTGCGTCAGGCCTCGTAACGTACACGCTGCTCCAGCCAGGCGAAGCCGCGGTCGAGGATCACGCCGACGAAGCCGATAGTGAGGATGGCAACCAGGATATTGGAGATGTTGAGGTTGTTCCACTCGTTCCAGACGAAGTAACCCAGGCCCGTACCACCCACCAGGATCTCAGCCGCCACGATCACCAACCAGGCGATGCTGGCGCTGATACGCATACCCGTGACGATGCTTGGCGCTGCTGCTGGCAGGATAACCTGAGTGACCGTGCGCAGGCGTGAGGTGCCGAGGGTGGCTGCCACTTCCAGGTAGCTGGAGTTGACCGAGCGCACCCCGAAGATCGTGTTGATGAGCATCGGCCACAGGCTGGTGATGAAGATGACGAAGATAGCCGTCGCCTCCGAGTTGCGGAAAAAAGCGAGTCCCAGCGGTAGCCAGGCAAGCGGCGAGATGGGCTTGAGCACCTGCACGTAGGGATCAATGGCCTTGGCGAGCACCGGTGAGAGACCAACCACGATCCCGAGCGGGATAGCGACAAGTGTCGCCAGACCAAAGCCGACGCAGACCCGGCGCAGGCTGGAGAGCAAGTTCCAGCCGATGCCTTTGTCGTTGGGACCGTTGTCGTAGAAGGGGTCAATGATGGCGGTCCAGAAATCGACTGCCACCCGCGAGGGCGGGGGCAATAACTTGAGCACCCATTCCGCCTGGACCGCGTACTCCCATATCCCGAGCAACAATACAAGTGAAGCAATGAACAACAGCCAGGCCTGCCCATCGACACCGAGGCCCCAAGTTTTGGCGGTTGTGCCCTTGGTTCCCATCGCTCAGGCTCCGTACTGTTTGATCTGAGCGGCCAGGTATTTCTGGGGTTCAGCCGGGTTGAAGGTGTCGTACTTGAGCTTCTCAACCCGCTCGTCCTTGCTGGGTGGCGTGACGCCCGGGTAGTTCAGTTCTTTCTGAAGGTCGCGGGCTGTCTCGGTCAGAAACACGGACTTGCCCGTCCCGGCGATATCGATATTTTTGCCGTAACCCCAGCGCTCGAACTGAGTCAGAATCCAGCCGCTGTAGCTACGCCAGGGGTAAGGTGCGAAGTCGATGCGGTCGGGGACCGAGCGCTTCTGGCCCGTCCCGTCCTCAAATTCACCGGTGAGCACGGCGGCAACCACCTCCTCGGGTTGGTTGAGGTAATTCTTGGGGGCGATTGCCTTGGCGATTGCCTTGCGGTTGACCTTGTTGTGGGCGAACAGGGCCGCGTCGATGATTGCCTTGTTGACCGCCCGGAAGGTGTTGGGATTCTGTTTGATCCAGGCTTCCTGGGCGGCAAAAGCGCAGCAGGGATGACCGGGCCAGAGATCCTTGGTGAGCAGATGAATGAAGCCCGCGTCCTGGTAGACTGCCCGCTGGTTGAAGGGGTCGGGCATCAGCATGGCGTCGAGCTCGCCGACGATGAGCTTCGAGACACTATCCGGCGGCGGTACGGAGATAATCTGCACATCCTTGTCGGGGTTGATCTTGCCCGTGGCCAGGTAGTACCTGAGCAGCAGGTTGTGCATCGAATACTGAAAGGGTACGCCGATCTTGAAACCCTTGAAATCCGCCGGACCTTTCACCTTACCCAGGTATTTCTTGGCCACAGTAATTGCCTGACCATTGATGTTCTCGATCGAGGCGAGCTTGATCGGCACCTTTGCCGAACCCAGACCGAGGGAAATAGCCAGCGGCATCGGTGAGAGCATGTGGCTTGCATCGAGTTCACCCGCGATTACCGCGTCGCGAACGGCGGCCCAACTGGGCATTTTGACCAGTTCGACGTCCAGACCGTACTTGCTGTAAAAATCCAGGGGCTTGGCCATGATGATCGGCGTGGCGCAGGTAATCGGGATGAAACCGATGCGCAGCTTCTTCTTCTCGAGCGGACCCGTGGGGGTGCTCTGTGCCTGCGCCTCCTCCCATCCGAACGTCCCGGTCCCGGCCAGGGCCGCCACCAGGGCAATCTGCTTGAGAAACGCCCGCCGCCCGGCCTCCGTGCGCTCAGATGCGACGAAGAACTCCTCCGCCCGAGGGCCGAAAGCCGCCGCCATCGCGGCATCCATACCGCCCGCTTCTTGAGCGAGTGCTGCCCGTAGCGCGTCGATTTCTGGCGTGAGTGCTTCAGAGGGTGCCGCGAGCGCCAACTCGGCCTCACCCCTGGTCAGTAAATGGGCTGTCCGGGTGCTGCTCTCGCTCACCAATCCCATCTTGAGTCGGTCCGCAGCTCCAGCGAGCGCTGTCGGTGCGCCGGGATGCCCCCCCTCATGCTCTACTCCACACCAGCAACTCGCCATCTACGCACTCCTCGAAAGCATCAAATGCTTCTCCAGAGTCAGTTCAATTGCCAAACGAGTTTGTTATCTGGACTACTTTTCAAGGCGAGCGTCGGGAAGAATTGTGAGGCGGTCGATGGGGTTCAATGCCCTATTGACACACTGGTACTCAGCTCAGAACTGTTTGCTGCGGCTTAGCATAGCGGCTAGGGTTTACTCAAATCAACTAGGAGGACAACATGAGCAAAAAACTAATCAATCCAGAGGAACTGTACGACGGTGCTGCATTTGGCATGTCTCAGGCTACTGTCGAGACGGAATTGGGGCTAGTTTTCGTATCTGGTCAGGTCGCTTGGAA
>JACMIX010000272.1 GCA_014380935.1 Gloeobacterales cyanobacterium ES-bin-141
GAGTTCGGGATAAGCTCAGGCTGAAACCCTTGCCTAGTAAGCCTTCCATTTTTTAGAGATGGGGAAATGTGACCTATAACTCTGGAAATGGATTATCTAATGGTAGGTTGGGAAATCTGTTTTGACAGTTTCCTTGCCTGGTAAGGCTTTTAGCTTTTTCTTATCCCGAACTCACGTTAAGTTAACTTCTCGCTCCTCTACATTGGCTAAGGGTTTGGGGGGCTTCTCGGAGGTTTCGGTGAAGAAAAGGGGGGTGGGTCACATCCCGTTCCTGCACTAGCGCGGCCAAGGGCCTACGGAGAGGCTATCGGAATACCGGTCCTGTGAACCAAGCCCGTGTTGTAACGTAAGCTCAACGTCAGGTTGTCGCGTCCATAGGTTACTCTTCTATGGATCTAGAGACAAAGGCTCGCTTCGATGGAAGGATACTCCCGCAGGCATTTCTTGCGCTCGGCACTTCTGGCTGCCACGTTACCGTTGCTGCGTCCCACGGCGGGCGGGGCGGTACCGGTAGGTTCCGGGGCGGCTCTTGCCGCTTTGCGCCGCGCTATCCCGGAGGCGTCCTGGTCGCGGCCACTGGGTATGGAGTTCACGGCTCCCTACACCGTTCGCTACAAAAGCAATATTGATGACGGTCCCTGGCACGGGATGCCCCTGGGTGGCTTCGGGGCCGGGTGCATCGGCAGGTCGCACCGGGGCGACTTCACTCTCTGGCACCTCGACAGCGGCGATCATTACTTCCGCTCTCACCCGGTCTGCCAGTTTGCTGTTTTCGAGCAGGCCACGGGCAGGGAGCCCCGGGCCAAAGTTCTGTGTACCGAGAAACCCACAGACGGCAGTCTCAGTAGTTGGGACTGGCAGTACCCCCGTTCAGCGGGCACCTACAGGGCGCTCTATCCGCGCTCCTGGTTCACCTACGAGGGTTACTTCAACAGTTACCTGCAACTCAAGCAGTTCTCACCGATTATTCCCCAGAACTACAAAGAGACCAGTTACCCGGTCGCTGTCTTCGAGTGGACTGCTCACAACCCGACTGAGCGTCCCCTGACACTCAGTGTCCTGGTCAGTTGGGAGAACATGGTCGGCTGGTTTACCAACCGCTTGAAATCGAAAGAAGTCAAAGTCCGCGAAGACGACCTGACGCCTTTCTACGATTACGAGCCCTACTGGGGAGTGAGCACCGACAACTTCAACAGCGCCCGGGAGGAGGGAACTTACAAGGGGTTGACGATGAGCCGCGCCTCGGGCTTCGGCAGGGGTCCGGACGGTACCTCGGCAGTCAGTGAGACGCCCTTCGTCAAAACAGAGGCGGACGGTCAATTTGCCATCGTCACCTCTACTGCTCCCGGTCTCGAGGTCAGTTACCACACCCGTTTTGACCCGACCGGTACGGGTAGTGAAGTCTGGCGGCCATTCGCTTCGACCGGCAAATTAAGCGACCAGGTAGACGTAAGTCCGGCCCGTAAGGGAGAGCGAATCGCGGCGGCAATGACCGTGCGTTTCACCCTGCAGCCCGGCGAGCGCCGGGTGGTGCCAATGGTACTGGCCTGGGATCTACCGATCATGGAATTCGGCGAGGGGGTGCGCAGCTACCGCTACTACACCAGGTACTTCGACAAGACAGGCCGCAACGCCTGGAAGATCGCCACCACCGCCCTCGACAACTACCGGGATTGGGACGCCCAGATCGAGAGTTGGCAGGCTCCTGTGCTCTCCGATCCCGCACTACCCCAGTGGTACAAGCAGGCCCTATTCAACGAACTCTATTACCTGACCAGTGGCGGGACGATCTGGGAGAATGGTCCGGTCCCGGCCCGGATCGATAGTCTGGCCGACATCGAGCAGGCCCCACCCGGTAAGGGCTACTTCGCCGTGCTCGAATCGAGTGACTATCGCTGGTACGACTCGCTCGACGTGCGCCTGTACGGGTCGTTTGCGCTTGTGATGCTCTGGCCTGAAATCGAGAAAGCGGTCCTGCGTGCCTACGCCGATTCGGTCACGACCGAGGACAGTTCGACGCGGATCATCGGCTATACCCGCAAAGTGGCCCTGCGCAAGGTCAAGAACGCCCTTCCCCATGACCTCGGGGCTCCTAACGAAGCCCCCTGGCAAAAGAACAACTACACCACCTATCAGGATTGCAATCTCTGGAAAGACTTGCCGAGCGACTTCGTTTTACAGGTGTGGCGCGATTACGTACTGACCGGCAAGCAAGATACGGCTTTCGTGGAGTACTGCTGGCCCGCATCGAAGGCAGCCCTGGTCCGCTTGAAAGAAGCCTTTGACCTCGACGGCGACGGCATCCCGGAGAACTCCGGTGCCCCCGACCAGACCTACGACGCCTGGCAACTAAAAGGCGTGAGCGCCTACTGCGGGGGTCTGTGGCTTGCCGCCCTCGAGGCGGCAGCCGAGATGGGCACCGTGGTCGGCGACACAGCAGCCGTCCGTCAGTTCCGCGACTGGTATCGCGTGGCCCAACCCGTCTACGAGAAGAAGCTCTGGAACGGCAAGTACTACCGCCTCGATAGCGAGAGCGGTTCCGAGGCGGTGATGGCCGATCAGTTGTGCGGGCAGTATTACGCTCAGGTCTGCGGCCTGCCCGATATCGTGCCCACAGCTCAAACCGTCTCAGCGCTCAAAACCGTCTACCAGACCTGCTTCAAGAGTTTCTACGCGGGTAAGTTCGGCTGTGCGAACGGCATGAACCCGGACGGCTCACCCCTTACCGACTCGGCACACCCTTCCGAGGTCTGGACGGGGATCAATTTCGGACTGGCGGCCTTTATGGTCCGCAACGGCATGAAAGACGAGGGGTTTGCCATTGCCGAGGCCGTGGTCCGCAACGTCTACGAGCGGGGCTTACAGTTTCGCACCCCCGAGGCCATCACTCCCGAGGGGACCTTTCGGGCCAGCATGTACCTCAGACCTATGGCTATTTGGGCAATCCAACAGAGCCTGGGTGCGGGAACTTAGAGGTCGGTGTCCTCTCCCAAGTCTCGTAGCCTCTGGGCCAGACGCTCTACTCTTTGCTCTGCCTGCTCGGCCCGTCGGCGCTCCTGTTCGAGCAGGCCAGCGGTCCGGCGCAACTCGCTTGCAAGTTCGGTTGGGATCAACAGCTTCTCGCCCGTATCCTCCCGGTAAAACCCGAGTAGGGGTCCCTCAACCTGTAAACGCAGCTTTAGGGGTTCACTGCGACTGTCGGTAATCGGCTCGTAGACTTCCCCGACCAGACGGTACCCCTGCAACTGCCCCTCTACCCACTCTCCTTTGGGATCGAACAGCCAGTACTCACTGACCTGCAACTGCTCGTAGAGTGTCTTCTTGTAGCCTTTGTCGTGCTCCCGGGTAGAAGCGGAGGTCATCTCGAAGATGACCGAGGGTACCTGTCCTTCTTCCCAGACTTTGTAGTTATCTCGCCCGCCCGGGGCCACGTCGAGGATAACCATCACATCAGGCGCGACGCGAAGCCTCGGCAAGTTCTGGGCGTAGTAGAGAAACTGGTTGGCGAGCACGGTGGCCTGTCTACCTTCGAGGAACTGCTTGAGAACTTCGAGGGTAGTGAGCAGCGCGTAGAGATGGACGAAGGTCTCAGCCACGGGAGTGCCATCGGAGGATGGGTAGATGATGGGCTGGGATTTGAGAAGGGTATCCATGATAGCGGTCAGGTGTACACATATTAGTTGTAGTACAACCCGGTGAAACCGGTCTACTCGTTGCTCGAACACTCCTGCCAATCAAGCCGCTGCCAGACGGCATCATGTTGAGCACGTCGCCATGAACGCCTTGCATCAGGGTCTATCTGACCAATCGGTTCCCCCGGCGGTACGGTCAACTGGTCTTCCTGCTTCGGGGCTGTGTACTCTCGGGCAAAAAAACGCTGTAGGTCGTACCGGGTGGTGCTGCGGTGTGCCCTGGTCGCTGTGTCCACACCGGGGTAACGCCCAAGCCAGGTTTCGAGCGTGCGCAGGTGGTGATGGACCGTTGAGTGGACGGCGGGCGGGTTCTTCGCGTGGGTCGCAAGTCCTACCAGGGCATCTATCCAGGACTGCTGCGCGATCCTTTGCAAAGCGGCATCGTAGGCGTCAGACGCAACTGGGGTTCGCCAGACCCGCCCGCTCACCCGGTCGAGCACCTCGGCAAGACTCGGCAGGGTGTTGTCGAAGTCCTTCTGGTAGGCGAGTCGGGCAGCCCGCTCCGGTTGCACGATCAGGTCGAGGACCAGGCTCGCCGCCACCTCTGCCGGTGCATAGACGTCGAACGTTGCCCCGGTATAGCCCTCGAAGAGTTCACGGTTGTGGGGATAGCCCGGTGGACGGGGCGGCATCTGCCTGCGCACCTGC
>JACMIX010000273.1 GCA_014380935.1 Gloeobacterales cyanobacterium ES-bin-141
GAAACTCAGTAGTTTATGCCAAGCAGACCATATTCGGCTCAACTACAGGTTTACAGAACCCCTGACTGGACAAAACTATCGGGATGACAGGATTCGAACCTGCGACCCCCTGCTCCCAAAGCAGGTGCGCTACCAAGCTGCGCCACATCCCGGCTCCGACAATTATAATCCCGACACACAATAAGCACACCAACCCTGCCCAGATCTACACACCATATGGTTGGAAAAATCTTGGTGAGGGCGATGGGCGTGACAGGATTCGAACCTGTGGCTTCCACCGTGTGAAGGTGGCACTCTACCGCTGAGTTACACGCCCGTAGCGATTCATCCTAGGCGACGGACATCTGGACGTCAACTGGGTGAGGCCGTTTGCTGACCTAATTCTCTTGCTCAATGTTCTTCAAGTTTTTACCTCGCCTTTACACCCATGGTGCTCTATCAGCGCATAGTAAAAACATCAAGCGCACCGTTCGTTACCCGAGGCCAGTCAAATGCATGCAAGAGCGCCGGGAAGACCCGAAATAAAAGCGATGAAAAACGAGCTTCTAGAGGTCTACGCCGAAACCCGTTACCAGCAAACCGAAATACAGAAGCTACTCGGTCGGCTGGTAATCTGGGAGACAACCGTACTCAAGCCCCTGGCAGCTCAGCTTCAGCACTAGAAATACCTGCCACCGAGCTTGGCAGTAGAGTATCTCTGCACTCGTAGTCGTAGCTCGCGATCAAAAAAACAACCCCTGACATTATTCTTTTAGAAAGCGCTTGATCAGGTAATTTGAGGCCTCACGCAGGACTGTCGTGGTTAGAGTCGAGACGACTGTTGCAACCAGCGTACTCTTGCCCGTCTGCTCAGCAACCCGCTCCTCGATTGCGTCGTCCTTGCCTGTCTTCGAGGCGGTACGCTTCGCGCCAGCCGGCAAGCTCAAACCCACCAGAGCTCCGGTTGCTGCCGCTAATCCGAGTACTGGCAGCGGATAGCGGTTTACCCAGGTTTGCCAGTTGAGGTCGTCTTTGACTCTTCTTTCGATTTGATTTGCAGTCTGGGCAATACGCTCACGCGTCCTCTGCATATCCGTTTCTACTAATGCCGTTTCAAGCTTGGGCGAGTGCTCATCTGCCGGAAGCATCTTGCCATTACCGGCCGTACCTATTTCTTGCGCGTCAGCCATGCTAGTGTCTCCTGTACTTCCTCACGTGTGCGGCCAGTTGGATTCAGCTCACCTATGCGCCGAACCGAAGAAATCACAATCAGCACTCCGGCTCCCAGATAAAACATTGCTACAATCAGCGCTGCTGCCCACGGTGCCAGCCATACTTGCAAGCCAGCCATCAGAGCCACGCCTACAAAAGCTAGACCGAGAACGGCCAGCAACAACCCAAACGCAATGCCAACACCCTGAACCACCAGCTTCTGACCGTCGGCGGTGAATTCCTGACGGGCAAGCTTTACATGCTGGGATACCAGGTGCTCGACTTGACCAGCTAGATCGGTGAGCAGTTCACCCAGACTCGTATCTCGCTGCTTCTGCATAAAAACTACCTCTTAAGAACGCGAGCTATGACAAAACCGACTCCAAAGGCGACACCCAGGCTGGGCAGAGGGTTTTCGCGAATAGTCTTTTCAAGGCGACTGACTGTCGTATCCACATTAGTAGATTCCAGGTAACTTGCACTTCTGCGCAGTTGGGTTGCAACCTTATTGGTATATTCATCTACCTGGGTACCGGGCGATGCAGAGCGCTCGAACTGACCAGCGATTTCCCTGAGCTTGCGAGCGGTGTCATTGATCGCCGTATCAATTCGCTCTTTGACCGACGCACGCTCTTCATCGGTCAATTCTGCCTCACGCTTGATCTCTGGTGCACCTTCGTCACTGATGTTGCGGGTAGCCGCGTACTCTGAGTCTGTCGGCTGAAAGTTCTGCTTGTCCTGAGGTGCGTTCATGAAAGATCTCCTTTCGGATGCCCTTGAGCATCAACCAGCTTGGTGCAAATCCGTGCTTACATTGCAAGCATACCGAACGTCAAAAGAATCTATATCATGCATCGGGAAGAAATTGGGCATGTTTCCCAAGACGGAGTGCCAGGGGTAATTTGACACCAACTGGCCATGGCCGTCTACCTCTACTGACAGGCAGAGGCAAGTGAGCGGTCCCCCTTTCACTATTAAGACATACTGGACATTTTTCTTGTGTAGTCATCATGGACAGGCAATTCCAGGACCGGGCCGAGGCAGGCAAACTACTGGCAGCTTACCTCCTGGGTTATGCAAACAAGCCGGACTTGTTGGTACTGGCGTTGCCGCGCGGAGGGGTCCCCGTTGCCTTCGAAGTCGCTACTGCACTTGGTGCTCCACTTGATGTCTTCGTAGTCCGCAAACTCGGAGTACCCGGTCAAGAGGAACTGGCGATGGGTGCTATTGCGTCCGGTGGCGTGCGTGTGCTCAACCACGAGGTAGTACGCTCTTTGCAGATTCCTAGACAGGTGATTGATACAGTCACAGCCGACGAGCAGCGAGAGCTGCGGCGGCGCGAACTCTTGTATCGCGGCAAGCGTCCCGCCCTCGATGTACACGGACGCACAGTCATTGTGGTTGATGACGGCCTGGCGACCGGTGCGACAATGCGTGCGGCGATTGCTGCATTACAGGCGTACCGACCCGGACAGATTGTTGTTGCTGTGCCAGTTGCAGAGCTCCTTTCCTGCCGTGCCCTGGCCGAGCAGATAGGTGAGGTCGCTTGCTTGATGACTCCTCAACCGTTACAGGCAATTGGTCTATGGTATGTGGACTTCTCGCAAACCACTGATGACCAGGTATGCGAGTTACTTGCCCGTGCC
This sequence comes from Gloeobacterales cyanobacterium ES-bin-141, assembly GCA_014380935.1. Classification (GTDB taxonomy): domain Bacteria; phylum Cyanobacteriota; class Cyanobacteriia; order Gloeobacterales; family Gloeobacteraceae; genus JACMIX01. The sequence continues at coordinate 2,838 of JACMIX010000273.1, forward strand.
GCCCGGAACGACAACAATTGATGTATGAGAAAACGCGTTGTGCTGACGTTTCCGCCCGCCGTGGTGCATATGCCCGTCACTTACCGGCTGGCCAAGGACTATAACATCGCCAGCAATATATTGCGGGCTCAGATCGCTCCTGATGAAGTGGGCAAACTCGTTCTGGAGTTGGTGGGAGACATCGATCAAATCGAGGCAGCCCTCCAATGGCTGCAAGACCAGGGGATCAATGTCTCCTTGATGGGCCGCGAAATTTTGATCGACGAACAAAGCTGTGTTCATTGTGGTCTGTGCACGGGCGTGTGCCCGACCGGAGCCCTCGTGCTTCAGCACGAGACTTTTCAGCTCAACTTTCGTCGCTCCAGGTGTATTGTTTGTGAGCAATGTGTGCCGGTCTGTCCGGTTGAAGCTATCTCAACGAGTCTGTAATCCATGCATCGATTCTGGCTACCGGTACTCAGTCTGTTGCTATTTGGCTGTAGCGGTTCGTTCACCAACTCAGCCCAAACCAGTGATGATGGTTCCCTCAAGCCTCGCTATTACCAGGCTGCCCCGGAACGGGTCTATGAGGCCGCGATCAAGGCCTTTGACGTCTGGGATCGCGGTGTGCAGGTGCTCGATCGGCGCTACGCACAAGGAAGAGGTGAGGTTCACGGCTTTTCGCGGACCAATCTCTGGAAGTTCGAGGACGATATTTACGTGACCATTGCGCCTGCGAACGACGAGCGGGTGAAGGTGGACGTACGCTCGAAGGGTCGTGTCGGCGAGTACGACTTCGGGGGTAACCAGCGCAACATCGAGGAATACCTGAAAGTACTTGACCGCCTGCTCAGTTCTTAGGGATCGGGCTCGACAACACGCAGCTTTCGGTAGGCGTCAATTCTCGTCGGTGGGCAACTCCATTCCCTTGCTTGCCAGTTCTTCTTTGAGCCAGTCGGGTAGCTCGGCGGCTTTTTGCTGGCTGGGCCAGGTCCTCTGACCCTTGGCCTCGGTCACGGCTGGTTTGCTCACGTCGCCCATGCGAATTTCAGAACAGAAAGTTGTCATGCTGAAGCCGCCCCAGCGCTTGAGGATACTGGCACGCAGGCGCAAATTGGGACTGGCGAACCAGAGACGCTCTTCGGATTCGGTTTCGCTGTACTTGGTAATCAGAGTAAGGGCATCATCGTCGCCCATGCGATAGCGGCCCACTACCGGCTCGATCTCGGCGTAGCCGACATCCCTGAGCATACTGCCGGTTGCAGAGCCGGGCTCATCGGGAACCGGGACGAGCACAGCACGCCCGTCGTGCTTGTCTTCATCAAAGTCAACCGTGCCCTTCCAGACCACCAGGGCTGCACCGGTTGCACGCTCAGGCGCAAACTTATGCAGACGGCAAATCTCGATCACCTCGGGGTTGTCAGGCTGAAGGCAGGTAATCTCTATTTCGGAACGCCCACCCTCTGAGCGCCGCATAGCCAGGTGGTGACTGTTGCGCTGGGAGAACCAGCGCCCGGAACTGGCGCGAAAGAAATCCATTACGTCCATTGGCATGGGTTGCGGCTTCTGTCCGTGGTTGTGCTTGTCAATTATATCGAGCCAATCGAGGCTTCCGTCCTCGCAGGCGAGAGTTGGTATAATCTCGGCAATCTTCCGGAAAGGACACGATGTTTGAGCGGATTGTCATCGGCTTCAATCGCACACCAGAAGCGGAGGCCGCCTTCCTCCAGGCGCTGGAGCTAGCCCGACACCTCAAAGCCCGGCTGTTTCTTTTCGAGGCTCTCGAACTACCCGTCTCGGCCCTGGCGACGGTCCAGACACTTTACACTCCCTGGGTTGCCACCCCTGAGCAGGAGGAATTTCTCAAAGCCTCAGAGGCAATCCTTCAGGAGCACTGCGAGTCAGCCAGGCAAGCGGGAGTATCGACAGAGTTCGAGAAGCGTCTGGGACCTGTGCAAAAATTGCTTTGCGACTATGCCCAGGAGGTAGGAGCAGATTTGATCGTGATTGGCCACCGCGACCGGAGCGGGCTATCCGAAATGATCCATAGCTCCCTGAGCAACTACCTTCTGCATCACAGCCCCGTCACTTTGATGGTCGTGCAAACTCCTGCTGCACTACAGCAGTGATTGTTTTTGAGCAAAGAATATTAAATAGATTAAAGTCTTACCCACCGGGTATCACCCATGATGGAAAGTGAGTTGAGTACTGTGCACGTAGTACCACAGACCGGCGAATGAATTGGGTAAGGTAAACGTAACCTTACAGGGGAGCGAGGTGCAACCAGAAGGATCTGGAGGAATGCCGATGCGATCGCTGGTAGAGCGTCTCAGTGCCGCGCGCCAACGTCAGTTTGTCGGGAGAGTCAACGAGTGTACACTTTTCGAGGCAGCACTCGCCGCTGCGGAATTGCCCTTTTATGTACTCCACATCTTTGGTCCGGGAGGCCTGGGTAAGACAACCTTGCTTAGGGAATTTACCCGCATCGCCGAAAAGGCTCAGATATCCGTGCTCCAATTGGATGCACGCAACATCGAACCTTCACCTGAGTCCTTCCTGGACGCCGTGCAGGCAGCCATCATCCCGGATGATGTCGCGATCTCGGCAACCGGCAGCACATCTGAGCGCATCACTTTACTCCTGAGCTCACTGGCCTCTCAAACTGGCCGACATGTCTTTTTGATTGACACCTACGAATTGATGGGGCCACTAGATGACTGGCTGCGCGAGCAGTTCTTCCCGCAGCTACCCGAGAATACCTTGATTGCCCTGGCAGGTCGCTTTCCACCTGCGTTGGCCTGGCGCATGGATACCGGTTGGCAGACCCTCATCCATACGATCGCTCTTCGCAACCTCAGTCCCGAGGAGAGCCGCATCTACCTGACCAAACGTACAGTCCCCACAGCTCAGCATCAGTCCGTCATCGATTTCACCCATGGCCACCCCCTTGCTCTGTCGCTAGTCGCCGACGTATTTGCCCAGGGGCAAAATATTCGTTTTCAGCCCGAGGATGCACCGGACGTCGTCAAGACCCTGGTCGAAAAGTTTGTTCAGGAGGTGCCGAGCCAAGACCATCGTAATGCCCTGGAGGCGTGCGCTCTGGTACGCCTGACGACCGAGGCCCTGCTTGAGAGGATGCTCGATCCGGATGTGCACGAGCTGTTCGAGTGGTTGCGCGGGCTGTCGTTCATTGAATCGGGACGTCTTGGCTTGTTTCCGCACGACTTGGCCCGGGAGGTCCTGACGGCCGATTTGCGCTGGCGCAACCCCGATTGGTATGCCGAGCTTCACCAGCGTGCCCGTACCTACTACACTACGCGCCTCCAGCAGACACACGGTCAGGAGCAGCACCGTATCCTGTTCGACTACATCTTTTTGCACCGTGACAACCCGGATGTCAAACCCTACTTCACCTGGCAGGAGACCAGCAGCCTGGTGACCGATACCCTGCGACCCGCCGATCGGGATCTCCTGGTTCGTATGGTCACAGCCCATGAAGGTGCGGAATCGGCAGGGCTCGCAGCTTACTGGCTCGAGCGGCAACCTCAGAGCGTCCTGGTCTTTCGTGACGGTCCACTCATTGCCGGCTTCGTGATGCTGCTGGCACTGCACCAGACGGATAGTACTGACCAGGATACCGACCCGGCAGTCCGGGCCGCCTCAGAGTATCTGCACAAGCACGCGCCGCTCAGGCCGGGTGAGGGGGCAACCCTTTTTCGCTTCTGGATGGCGCACGATACTTACCAGGCTGTCTCGACCACCCAAAGTCTGATTTTCATCAGTTTCATCCAGCACCAGCGCAACACTCCCGGCCTCGCGTTCACCTTCTTCTCGTGCGCGCAACCCGACTTCTGGGCTGCCATGTTTGCCTACGCCGACTTGGCCCGCATTACTCAAGCGGACTTCAATATCGGGGGCAGGCACTACGGCATTTACGGGCACGACTGGCGTGTCGTCCCCCCCGTGGCCTGGCAGGAGTTACTTGCTCAGCGGGAAATCGCTGCCTCAGTCCAGGCAGCTACTCCCCAATCGTCGCCTCAGCAGGTCATGGTCCTCAGTCAGCCCAGTTTTTTAGAAGCGGTCCGCGATGCCCTGCGCAATTTTTCGCGCCCCGATGCCTTGCTAAGTAATCCGCTCCTACACTCGCGCCTGGTCGTGGAGACCTGTCCCCCCAGGGCAAGTTCCCCCGAGCGGGTCAATGCACTGCAGACTCTGCTCAAAGAGGCTGCCGAGTTACTCCAAGCATCTCCGCGCGAGGCAAAATGCTACCGGGCCTTGCACCATACCTATTTACATCCAGCCCCCACACAGGAGCAGGCAGCCGAACTGCTCGACCTGCCCTTCAGCACCTTTCGCCGCCATCTCAAAGCCGGAATGATTCGGGTGTCAGAGATTTTGTGGCATCGAGAAATCGGTGGTCTGGAGAGCCAATGACTCTCAACGAAATATCCCGACGAAGGCAAGGAGTTCCTGAATCAAAGCATCCGGGCATTCCAGTTGGGGCAGGTGACCGCAACGCTCGATGACGACTGTTTTTGCCTGCGGTAGATGATTTGCAAAAGTTGCTGCCCATTCTAAAGGTAAGATTTTGTCCTCTGCTCCCCATACAATCAAGACCGGACAGCGGACCTGCTCCAACTGTGCCGCGCTGAGTATGCCTTGCGGGATGAGACGCAATAGGGCAGGAGCAAATGCACCCCGCCAAAAGTCTCTGCGCACCGACGGGGTAAGCGCCCGGGGATTATAAAATACCGCCTCAAGCAGCATAGTCTCCAGGTCGCTCTTGCCGGGTCGCAAGCTCAGACGGGCGGGCCGAAGCGGCATCCCCTCAAGACCCGAACTGGCGATTAGGCAGATTCCCCGAACCTGATTTGGCCGGGCCAGGTAAGCCTGTAAAGCCACCCACCCACCCAGGCTGCTGCCGACCAGGACAGACGGCCGAGCCAGCGAACGGGCGAGGGCCTCACCCATCCAATGGGGGGTAAGCTCGGTCTTCGGCAAACCTGAATCTCCGTGCCCCGGCAGGTCTATAGTCGTAGCCTGATACCCGGCTCGAGCCAGAGCCGGCAGGACAAACTGCCAGTGATTGCTCAGACCTCCCAGGCTATGCAACATAACAACCGGCAGACCATTTCCGCAGGTGTTCGTATATACGTTGGTTCCGTGCCAATCCCAGGATTGCTCGACTGTACCGTAAAGCATATGTAGTTTTCCACACAGAAAACTTTGTACTCATAGCGCAGGATGCGTGCATTGGGTCCATGCGCCTCCCAACCCAAGCTATCAACAAGTGGTCTGGTTTGTACCGGGCCGCTTTTTTTGCGTCAGTACCCAATAATAGAAAATGCAAACTGCCTCACTCGCAACAGGTACGCAGGTGGGCAATCAAGACAGCCTCAATCGTCAGGCCATCATTCAACAGATGTCCCAGCGGGTGGACGGCCTAACCCAGAAGACGGCAGCGGCGGCCCTCGAATCCGTGCTGGAGCTAGTAGGTGAGACGCTTGCAGCAGGCAGACCGGTTCACCTGAGTGGGTTCGGCTCCTTCGGCCTGCGCAGGCGAAGAGCGCGCACGAACGTTCATCCCCGCACCGGCAGGCCCGTCACGGTGCCCGCAGCCTGGGTGCCCGTCTTTACGCCCAGTCGGTTGCTGCGTGAGCGCGTGCAGGCCGTAACCTCCGAGGAAGATCTCGCCCTATAGTAGAGGGGCGCTTGTCACACGATTGGTCATGCGTTTTCGTTTTGCCGTCCTCAGCGACCCTCACATCACCCTTGACTCGACACTGGTAGACTACCCGGGCCGAGCCCATTTCTACGAGATCAGCCGACAGGCGTTGCAAGCGGTGCTTGCCGACCTCAGAACGGCTGAGATTGATTTCTTGTTGATCCCCGGTGACCTGACCCAAAACTCAGAGCGAGTCAACCATGCATGGTTGCGTGCGGAGCTTGCGGCTCTGCCGTTTCAAGCCCTGGTCATCCCCGGTAACCACGACGCACGTAGCCCTACCGGCAACAGTGAGGTGCTGGGTCTGGAGGATTTTGCCCACTTCTGGCAGAACTTCGGCTACAGCGGCTCCACGAAACTCTACTACAACTACGAGGTGCTCGACGGTGTGCGGGTGCTCGGTCTCAACTCCAACCAGATTCAGGGAGCGCACGTCGTGGGGGCCATCGACGCGGAGCAACTCGCCTGGCTCAAAATCCAGCTCGCCAGCTACCCGCAGGTAGTCTGGCTGGTCATGGTTCACCACAACGTACTTGAACACCTGCCCGGTCAGGCCCACAACCCGATGACCGCCGAGTATATTATCCAATCGTCGGAGCTCGTGGATACTCTGCGTAGCCACGGGGCTCAGGTAGTCTTGACGGGACATCTACACATTCAGGATATTGCCCGGCAGGACAACCTATACGACATTACAACCGGTTCACTGGTCAGCTACCCACACCCCTATCGCTTGATTGACTGGCAGACGGGCAAGTTGACCGTCCAATCGCGCCAGGTAAGCACTCTACCCGGCTGGCCAGATCTGCTTGAGGTATCCCTTGAGCGCATGGTCCGCGGCAGTGAACGCTACATGGCCCGCTTGCTTACCCTGCCGCCTCTGAACCTGCCCGAGGCAGAAGCCCGGCACCTTGCTCCACAGTTACGTTATTTCTGGTCAACGATTGCGGCGGGAGATGCCCGGTTCGACCTGCGCGAATTACCCGCGCCGGTACGTCGATTTTTCGAACGCTTCAACGATGCCCCTCCAGCAGACAACGATGCTGTCCTTCCACTGAGCGGACATCCCGAGCTTGCACCCTCCGGGGCCGGTGTGCACCATAAAGATTAGAGACTCCAGAGAATATAAGCTCCATGGCAATTAAAAAAGGTACAAAAGTCCGTGCTTTGCGCGAAAAGCTCAACAACAGTGTCGAGTCCCTGGCAAGCGACCAGCGCTGGCCCAACTACTTGTTTGAGACCAACGGCGAAGTACTCGATATGCGGGGAGAGTACGCCCTGGTCAAGTTTGGTGCTGTACCCACCCCGCCCACTTGGCTACGGCAAGATCAACTGATTGAGAGCAACTAATGAGGGCTAGGAGTTGCTGTTGAGAGTCTACAAGTAGGTCCATCTTCCTGAAATTGAGCGCTCGAAATCAGGGCAAAAGTTAGCGGGACTTAACCTGTACATTCCTGGGCTAATCAAAAGAAACACTCAAATTTGTTACCGTGTAAACGTAGTTGATCTAAGGCTTTCAGGCACTCATGGGTAACGGGATGGACACGCGCGCGCAGCTTGTGCTTGAGGATGGTACAACCTTCAACGGCTATTCTTTCGGTGCAACCGGAACTGCCCTGGGTGAGGTAGTCTTCAACACGGGCATGACTGGCTATCAGGAGGTCCTGACCGACCCCAGCTATTGTGCTCAGATGGTGACCTTCACCTGTCCGGAGCTCGGCAACACAGGCGTCAACCCTGAAGACGCCGAGTCGGTTGCTCCTCAAGTCAGCGGTGTAATTGCCCGCAACGTAACGCAACGGCCCAGTTCCTGGCGCGCTACGCAGTCCCTGGGCGACTACCTGGCCGAATATGGAGTTGTCGGTATCACCGGTGTTGACACCCGCGCGCTGACGCGCTATTTACGCAGTCGCGGAGCCATGAACGGTGCTATTTCAACCGAGCAAGATACAGCCCTTCTGCTTGAGAAAATTCGGCAGACACCCTCGATGAATGGCCTCGACCTAGTTCCCAGGGTGACGACCACAAAGGCTTATACCTGGGAGCGCGCGAGTGATCCCCTCTGGCTCGCAGCCCATGGCGAACCCGGTGTGGGGCCGTGGCGTGTAGTGGCGATCGATTTCGGCATCAAGCACAACATTCTGCGTCGGCTCGTCGCCTACGGGTGCGAAGTGACGGTCGTCCCGGCCACAGCATCCGCCCAGGACATCCTGGCCCTTGCCCCGCACGGGGTGTTTCTCTCAAACGGTCCTGGCGATCCGGCCTCTGTTCACTATGGCATCAAGACAGTCCGCGACCTGCTCTCCACGGGCCTGCCGATGTTCGGGATTTGCCTCGGTCATCAGATTCTCGCCCTCGCTCTGGGAGGACGGACCTACAAGCTCAAGTTCGGGCACCGGGGACTCAATCAACCCGCCCGGTTTGCGGGACGGGTTGAGATTACCAGTCAAAATCATGGCTTTGCCGTGGATAACGACTCGCTGTCCGCAACGGATATCGAGGTGACGCACTTCAATTTAAATGACCAGACTGTTGAAGGTATCAAACACCGTACATTACCAGTCTTCTCCGTCCAATATCACCCCGAGGCAAGTCCCGGTCCCCACGACGCCGATTACCTGTTTGCCCAGTTTGTCGAGTTGATGAAAGCCAGGACCGGTATCAGCTCGGCTAGCTCATCGGAAGCCGCGTTACAGAGTGTTGCGGGTCTGCAGCTTACTTAACCTTTCGTGATACCTTGAGCGTCAACGCAGTCTACCGCAGGAGATAGAGGTGAGTATGTCTTTTGACAATCGCAGGATCCTCTCAGACATCGGCGAAATGGATGGCTATGTGGCCCACCTACAGCTTCACATGACCTTGCAGGCACGTAAGCTTCTGCCCAGCCTGCTGGACATGGCTGACTCCCGCAACCAACTCCTCCACCAGACACAGGCCGAATCCGAAAAACTCAGCTCCCGCCAAAGCTACTAGAACGCCCGGCATCTGTTTACCAAACCAACTCTAGAGAAAGCCTACACACATGGCAGAAGCACTCGAAGCACAAAGATCCAGCTATAAGCAGCCGGTCAAAGAGACGCTCCTCACGCCGAGGTTTTACACAACTGATTTCGAGGAGATGGCCAACCTTGATATCTCAGCTATGGAAGAGGACTTCCAGGCTATCCTGGCTGAGTTTCGAGCCGACTATAATCGTGAACACTTCGTACGCGATCAGGACTTCAGTCGTCAGGCAGCTGAGCTAGATCCAGAGTCACGAGCCTTGATGGTCCAGTTCCTGGAGCGCTCATGTACTTCTGAGTTCTCAGGTTTTCTGCTGTACAAGGAGCTGTCCCGTCGCCTCAAGGAGCGCAGCCCAGTCCTGGCAGAGTGCTTTCAACTCATGTCGCGCGATGAAGCCCGGCACTCGGGTTTCCTCAATAAAGCGATGTCTGACTTCAACCTGGCACTCGATCTATCCTTCCTGACCAGAAACAAAAAGTACACGTTCTTCAAACCCAAGTTCATTTTCTATGCCACGTATTTGTCCGAAAAGATTGGTTACTGGCGCTATATCACCATCTTTCGCCACCTTGAGAAGCACCCGGAAAAGCGGTTTCACCCACTGTTCAACTTTTTCAAAAACTGGTGTCAGGATGAAAACCGGCACGGTGACTTCTTCGGATTGTTGCTCAAGAGCCAGCCTGCTCTGCTCAATAGTCCGGTGAATCGCCTGTGGATCCGCTTCTTTTTACTGGCTGTCCTGGTGACGATGTACCTTAACGACCGCAAGCCCGACAACATTTACACGGTCCTGGGCCTCGATGCCAAGCAGTATGCGCTTGAGGTATTGCGCGAGCTCAATCAGGACAGTGCTAGGGTCTTTCCAGTCGTACTTGATATCGAGAACCCGCGTTTTCTGGCCAAGCTTGATGCCTGTGCCGATTACAACGTGCGGCTGGAGCAGGTCGCCGGGTCGGGCGGCGGTCTGCTGCGCAAGCTACCGCTGTACATCGGACTTGGCCTGACTATGGCCGGGATGTACCTGCACAAGCCTCTTGATGCCCCTCGGCCAAACCTCGTTTACTGAGCCAAGAAAGCTACAATGCGGCCAAGCCCGCTCTTCTGCTGGGCACAAGGAACATACCCATGGCAAGCCAAAAGACGGGAGCCTTCGTGGGAGGTGTGTTATTGGGTGCTGCGCTCGGCGGCGTCATCACTCTGCTCTTGGCTCCCCGCTGGGGTAAAGAGATCAGGACGCTTATCAAGCGCTCAGTTGACACAATTCCCGAGGCAGCTGGGGTACCACAATCCGATGCCCGCCTGCAAGTTGACAGGCTGGTCCGCTCAGCTCAGCAGAGCCTTGATGAGATGATTCACAAATTAAATGAAGCCATCGAAATTAACCATTCTGCCGGTAGGACTTCTGGCCTCGATACCGATCAACCATCCGTTCCACTGCGCTCAGAAGAGCGATGGTAAAAAATACCATCAAGCCGGGAAAAGTTACCCTCACCCGGCCAATGCTCTACTGAAGTGGTGCTAGTAGAGTTCGTCTTCTTTGTGAGTTTCGATGGAGCAGTTTGAGGTCGGATAAGCGACGCAGGTTAGAACATAACCTGCACTGATCTGATCATCGTCCAGAAAAGACTGGTCACTCTGGTCTATCGTCCCACTCACCAACTTACCGGCACAGGTGGAGCAAGCTCCGGCGCGGCAGGAGAAGGGTAGATCGAGTCCCTGACGCTCGGCCGCATCCAGGATGTATTCATCACTGGGGCAGTCAATGACCTTTTGGCCACTGGGAGTCATCAGGGTTACTTTGTAGGTTGCCATGTCGGTCGTTCTCCCGGAATCGTCGATAACTAATGTGTGTAAGCCACAACTCAACTTACTGTCAGATGCGCCCGAAAGCAACTAGGTATTTCTTACAAGATAGCGGGCAATTTCTTGTGTGCCAAAATCGTGCCAAGCTGGAGGGAGCCTGTGTTGTTGGTATGTATCCATGCAAACGCTTAATCTCACGGGATCAGCCCAGACTTTAATGGCGACGCGGCGGCATACCCGTCCGGTCGCCGTCGGCAGCATCGTCATCGGCGGTAACGCGCCGGTAGTCGTCCAATCGATGATTAACGAAGATACCCTCGACACGATGGGGGCAGTGCGGGCGATTCGTGCCCTGCACGAAGCAGGTTGCGAACTTGTACGCGTCACAGTTCCGAGCATCAAGCACGCTCAGGCTTTGGGAAGTATTCGTGAGCGCCTCGCGGATACGTACCGGCACGTACCCCTGGTCGCCGATGTGCATCACGAGGGGGGACCAATTGCCCTGGAAGTGGCTCGCCATGTTGACAAGGTACGCATCAATCCGGGTTTGTTTGCCTACATTCGGGAGCGCAGCGGCGACTACAGCGCCCAGGAGATGGCCATAACCCGCGCTAAGATTCGCGAAAGTCTCAAGCCTTTGGTTGCGGTGCTTGCCGAGTCTGGCAAGGCTATGCGTATCGGGGTCAATCATGGTTCGCTCTCAGAGCGGATGCTCTACTTGCACGGAGATACCCCCCTTGGTATGGTCGAGTCGGCCCTCGAATTTGTCGAGCTTTGCGAGGAACTCGGTTTTCACAATCTGGTCATTTCCCTTAAAGCTTCGCGGGTGCCGGTAATGGTGGCAGCCTATCGCCTTGCCGCCCAGATGTTTGATGCTCGGGGTATGAACTACCCGTTCCACCTGGGCGTGACCGAGGCGGGTGACGGGGAATATGGTCGCATCAAGTCCACGGCCGGGATCGGTACGCTGCTTGCCGAGGGAATCGGCGACACCATCCGGGTGTCGCTGACCGAGGATCCGATTAAAGAAATCCCGGTCTGTTACGGCATCCTCCAGGCACTCGGCCTGCGCAAGACGATGGTTGAATATGTTGCCTGCCCGAGTTGCGGCCGCACACTGTTCAACCTCGAAAAAGTTCTCCACGAAGTCCGCTCGGTCACCAACCACCTTAACGGCCTCGATATTGCCGTGATGGGGTGCATCGTCAATGGACCGGGGGAGATGGCGGACGCGGATTATGGCTACGTCGGCAAAGGGCCGGGGATCATTGCGCTTTATCGGGGGCGTGATGAGATCAAGCGGGTGCCCGAAGCAGAGGGAGTCGCAGAACTGGTCAAGCTAATCAAAACCGACGGGCGTTGGGCTGATCCACCAGGGAGCAACTAATTCCGGGGCCATCAGGCAGTTCGGGAAGGTTTTCGAAGGCACTCTGTAATGACTGCTGCCAGGCTTTGCGCATTTCGATCCAAAAAGGCTCATTTTCGTTGAGACGGCGATGGGTCGGTTTGAAGCTGTCGCGTGGGTAGAAGATCAAGTCAATCGGTGCGCCTACCGAGAGGTTGGAGATCATGGTCGAATCCATGGACAGTAGGGCGCACATAGCCGCCTGTCTCAGGCTGGTCTCGAAATTGAAGGCCCGGTCAAGAATAGGCTTACCGTACTTGGTTTCGCCAATTTGCAAAAACGGTGTCTCCTCGGTAGCCTGGATGAAGTTGCCCTGGGTATAGACCAGGAAGAGAGCCGGAGCCCGCCCTTTGAGCTGGCCTCCGACAATAAAGCTGACTCGAAAGTCGATCTTGTCGCGCTCGAGGCTTTCGCGGTCGCGCTCCTCTACGGCACGAATCTTTTGGCCGATATAGCGGCAGATGCTGAACAGCGTCGGTAAGGTGTGCAGACTGTCTTCGTTCTCCCCCAGACGCAGGTCCTGCTCAAGTAAGTTGAGCACTGACTGACTGACTGACAGGTTGCCCGAGGTCAGTAAGAAGAGGACCCGATTGCCCTCGACCGAGAAATCGAACAGCTTACGGTAGGAGGAGACATAGTCCATACCGGCGTTCGTGCGCGAATCCGCTGCCAGGATCAGTCCTTCGCGCATCAATAGTCCCAGGCAGTAGGTCATATATCCCGCTCAAAATGGCTCCAGACTACCACTCATAACTATTAAAATTTAAGAAGTGTGTCATCTGTGTAGATTACGATGTTTAGTCCCCAGCAGATCCAGCGAGTAGACGAGACCGACGACAATCACTTCTACCAGCAGCCTCGCCTTGTTCAGCACATCGACGACGGTTTTATCGCGAGTCTCAAACAGGTTTTTCGCAAGCATCTGCCGCCGCACGCGGTGATTCTCGATTTGATGAGCAGTTGGGTCTCTCACCTGCCCGATGAACTGGTCACTCAAAAGGTCATCGGCCACGGCATGAACCCGGTAGAACTGGCTGCCAACCCGCGCCTGAACGAGTACTTCATCCAGAATCTCAACCGCGATCCAGGGTTGCCCTTCGCGGACAATACTTTTGATGCGGTGCTCAATACCGTCTCGATTCAGTACCTGATAGATGCGACCACCGTTCTGCGCGAGGTCAACCGCGTACTCAAGCCGGGCGGCATCGTCATCATCAGCTTTTCCAATCGCATGTTCCCAACCAAGGCAATCCGCCAGTGGGCCGATAGCCCCGAGCCCGAACGGGTCGCCCTGGTGCGACGGTATCTGGAGGTAAGCGGTTTCATTGATATCGAGGATCAGCACCGCAGCAGTTCCGGGCGCTCCTACGACTTTGGCTTTGCCCAGTGGCTGATGCGGCCTAAGGACCCCTTCTATTGTCTGAGTGCCCGCACGTCACTAGCGCATGAACAGCCCTAGTGAGGTGGCAAATGCAGTTGCCTTAGGAGATGATGAGAAGCTGGGGACCGCGAAAGGAGGAAACCGTGAACCTATCTGAAACAGACCAGAAAATGCGCAAGGCGATCGAAGCGACCGCCAACAACTTCAACACCATCCGGACAGGCCGCGCCTCCATCTCATTGCTGGACCGCATCAGCGTTGAATATTACGGAACGCCGACTCCACTCAAGTCCCTGGCAACCATCAACACCCCGGACGCCTCGACCATCTTCATCCAACCTTTTGACCGCACTTCTCTCAAGGGAATCGAAAAAGCAATCATGGAATCCGACCTGGGTTTGCCGCCCAACAACGACGGCAAAGCCATCCGTTTGAATATTCCACCCCTGACCGCCGAGCGCCGTAAGGACCTGGTCAAGATGCTGACAAAACTTGCTGAGGAGGGCAGAGTGGCCATCCGCAATATCCGACGCGATGCAATTGATGAGTTGCGCAAACAAGAAAAGGACGCGAGCCTCCCGGAAGACGAGTCTCGCGATCTGCAAGAAGAAATCCAGAAATTAACCGATAAAGCGATTCAGCAGGTCGAGAAGCTCCTGGAGTCCAAGGAAAAAGAAGTGACCACTGTGTGAGCACCCGAGCCAGGATGCGCTTTTATTTGAGCTCGATGACCGGTTCATCTTGAATGATATTTGCCCTGGTCTGAAGGTCCTCGACACTGATACGCAGAGTCCTTCGTTCGTCTACGCGCAGACTGACGCGAATACGATCCCGGCCCGGGAAGCCGGGCGGGTCCAGGCGGGCAATCGTCCTGCCTTCTTCGGTATCGTTGAGGGGACGGACGCTCTGGTCTGCCTGGGTGGAGCGGATGACCAGCCGTCCTTCCTCGAAGAAAACCTCGGTTCCATCCTGCTCACCACCCAATTCGCCGATCACCAGTTCGATGCTGGGCTGGTTGGAGACCGAGGCACCCAGGGTCAGATCCACCGGGGTTGGGCTGGGATAAACCTGACCGGTTTTAAAGACTGGATGCCAGGCATGGGAGGAGCGCCTGTGATCCCAGTAGCGCACGCCGTAGCTGTGGTACAAAAAGTCTTCGACCTGGACTCCCTGACTGAGGCGCAGGGCTCCATGCGCAACACACTCAAAGACGCGGTCCGAGTGCAACTTCTGGGACCCGAGCCGGTCCGCGGCCCAGGACTGGACGATGGGCATCCGGCAAGTACCGCCGACCAGGAGCACGGCATCAACTATTTCAGGACCGGTCCCACGTTGGCGTGCCTGCTGCCATAGACGCGAGAGCGCCTGATCGAGCTGAGAGAGAAACCCGCGCACACCGAGGAGGGCTTCGAGTTGTTCGCGCTCCAGACTGAGCTTGTAGGTCCGCAAGGTATCTTCATCGAAGTAGACCTCCGTGGCCGACTCTGCGGCTGAGAGCTTGATCTTGAGACGCTCGGCCAGTCGTTGCAAGAGTGTGCCGTTGGGGAGCTGTTGCTGTCTTGCGAGGCTGTCGGCGAGCCAGGTATCGATGTCCATGCCACCCAGGTTCTGGCCCACCTTGGCGAGGACACGGGCCACGGGCACCCGCGCTTCCCTGGTGCTGAACAGTTTGCGGCCCCACTTAAGGAGGAAACCATCAGGGTTCGCCTGAGGATCTGCGGGTTGGACCAGGGAGAGGTCGAGCGTGCCGCCGCCGAAATCGATCACCAGGACAGTCTGACCCTCCCCGAGGCCATAGCCCAGGGCAGCGGCCGTTGATTCGTCGAGCACCTGGATGCGATTGGCCCCGAGCCCGGCGCAACGCTCGATGAGCCACTGGCGATATGGCTCGAAGCTGTTGACTGGGACGGTGAAGACCAGATCGTCCGGATTTTCACCCTGGGCACGCAGGGTAGCGAGAATTTTTTCAATAAACCAGATGCCCACCTGGTCGAAGCTGACCTGTTCGCCATCGAGCGTGGGCAGGAACCCCTGCACCGGAGAACCGATCGCCCGTTTGAAGTTGCTAAAAAAGCGCGGGTCGCCCGCGATGTCGAGGCCCTGATCGAGCACCTCCTGACCGGCCAAGATCTTGCCTGCAACCGCATCCTGGACATAAACCAGACTGGGTAGCAAGTACGGGGGCTCGGGCCGAGTGAGTCCTTTCACTCTCAGAGTCTCCGCCCGCTCCTCCGCACGATTCCAGCGGGCGATGACGGTGTTGCTGGTTCCAAAGTCGAGACTATACATAGCTGGCCAGTTTATTTCGAGACAATGATCTGCGCTAGTCGCCTGAGAGTCAGCACGACATCATACAGGTTCTCGACCTGGGCTTCGGTCTTGGGCTGGAAGAGTGGATCAAAAAAACCGGTCAAGTCAAGAAGTGGCGAGAGCATCGTGAGCTTGACTCCCTCTTCGTCCAGGCCGTGCTTCCTGAGGTACCGGTAACGCTCTTTGAGGCGATCCAGTTGTTGGGCATGGATACTGTCAAGCTCAGGCAGGTTATCTTGCCACTCATCGAAGGCGTGAGGTTCTGAAGTCTCTCCGATACCAAACCTCTCACTCAAGGATGCCAGAGTGAGTTCGTTCGCCTGCCGCGTCTTCATATGTCGAGGCTGTACATGAGCAATATTCTAAAGTAAGCGCAGACATCTCCACTCAGAACTCTCCCTTACTCTAAGCACGACTCCAGCAGGGTCCTGCTCACAAGCAGTTCCCGATGAGTCGATGAGCCGGACAGGTCAGTCGTATGACCCCATCCGGCCCTTAACTCAGCTGTTCGTAGCGCGATACTGTGAGCCCGACGCTGTATCAGTTGGCAACGGTGAAGGTCGAGGTGAGGGTGCGGTAGGTACCGTTGGTCAGGACAAAGGTGGCTGTGATGGTGTGCTCGCCGTTGGTAAGTGTGGTCGTGTCGAAGGGGTAGGCCGTGCTGAGTGTGCCACTGCTAACAGCTCAGTCAATCCACTCAAGCTGCGTAGTCTTTACAGATGCAGAATGGAGACATAGTAATGGCAGATTTGACAAAATACTCCCTTCAAACAGGAATTTTTGCCCCTGACGTACTCACTTCTCCACAGGGCCAGTGTTCGAATCTCCACCGTGCAGGGGATTTGTGGCGCACCCCGAAATTATCCACAGGTTTTTCCACAGGCTGTTGATGCCCTAGCATTGGCAGCCTGCAAATTTGAGATGAGCCCCAGTCAGCTATCAAGGCTACGGACCTGCTTCAGTAGTGCAGGGCTTACCTTGATTTAGCCTTCCTGATTGACAAAGGGTAGCAGAGCTACAATTCGAGCACGCTTGATAGCGACAGTCAAGTCCCGTTGCTGCTTGGCCGTAAGACCAGTAATGCGTCTTGGAAGAATCTTGCCCCGCTCGGTGATAAATTTGCGCAGCAGGTCTACATCCTTGTAGTCGATCTTGTCTTTAGGAGAAACGGGCGAGACCCGTTTACCGCGGTATCCAAACGTCATAATTTACTTCGTTTCTTTATGGGTTGTGTGTCGGTTGCAGTGGGGACAGAACTTCTTGAGCTCGAGTCTCCCGGTTGTGTTGCGCTTGTTCTTGGTCGTTGTGTAACGCGAGACGCCGGCACTGCGCTTGGCTGTGTTCGTCCGGCATTCGGTACATTCGAGGGTAATGATAATGCGAGCACCGGGCTTCGCCATCGAGTTGTCCCCTTCAAACCTTGGTGAATACATTCTTGGTGGAGCCAAGCGGGCTCGAACCGCTGACCTCCGCAATGCCATTGCGGCGCTCTACCAGCTGAGCTATGGCCCCAAGAAAGCATTTCTGATCGTTACACAGGTTCTAAGCAGTGTCAACTATCCAGCTCCGCTCCGCACGACCAGAGGTAAAAAGTTACCTTTGTAGGGTAAAGATTTTGTGCAGCAATGCCTCAACCTGCCGACTATCGGGCAACAGTACTTTGCTCCATGCGGATTACCCCGACTATCTGGTCTATTTTTTTGCACGTAGAAGGGGCTCAGCCATCCTGGTTCCTGCCGGGCCAATCGGTCTGGCCGCGGTTTGAGCGGGAGGGAAAGACTTTTACTAAGATCTACTCGATTGCTTCTTCGCCTACGCTTGCCCCGGAAATAGAATTGTGCATTTCCAACGTCGGCTGGGCTTCGGCCTATATGTGTGCACTCAAACCTGGAGACAGTGTTGACATGCGGGGTCCCTATGGTCTGATGACCCTGGATACGGTACCTGAGACGGACCTGATCTACATTGCCGAAGGGTCTGGTATAGCACCGATCAAAAGTCATATCGAATGGCTCTTCGAACAGGAAAATCTACCAAATGTCTGGCTGTTCTACGGTGGCACAGGCCCCGATGAAGTACCTTACCATGCTCTCTGGAAGGACCTTTCGGCTCGGGAGCTCAAATTTCGATATATCCCGACCGTCCTGGGGGGAGCAGGCGAAGACCTGGAGGTTGGCCCTGTAGAAGGCGTGATCCCCGCTTTTATCAAAGACCGTGAACAGGCTCGCGTCGATATCTGTGCGGTTGGAGATAGAGTCGATCAAATTAAAGCAGCTCTTCTATCTCAGCATTTCGCCGCTCAAAACATTCGCACTGAACGCTTTTGCTCCTATTGACACAGATGTGCGCATACCCGACCGCCCACTCACGCGTGAAAAGAGTAGATCACCTGGGGTTCGAGGGCCTCACTCCAGATTGTCGCGAGCGCAGAAATTGGCAATTCCCGGTACTGGAGCCGCTCACTGAGATGGACAAGTGGGTCACGACCATTCGCAACCAGAAACTGCAGCGAAGACAGCGGCTGGCCCTGGGTCAAGTCACTCAGGGCTGCCTGTAGAGCCCGAAGATAAGTATTTGTTGGATCTGCGTACCAGTGCTCGGCAAATCGGGATGTAGCTGGTAAGCCCAGATGAACGACCATTGCCTCAGGTCCGAAGACAGCTCCCGCGACTGGGCGGGCCTCCTCTTGCAACAGCAAGTCATACTGCCCGAACAGTCTCCGCAACTGCTCAAATCGCTCCTGGTAATGTGGGTCGAAAGCTGCCAACGGTCCATCTTGCCACCGCAATCCCAGGATCAACAGCCGGACATGGGGCAGTAGATGCCCCAGTTTTTGAGCTTTGGTGTTGAGATAGTAGGAGTTATAGTCGGTCTCCTCAATGATCAGAGGTACACGTCCGACAACCTCCAGGTCAAAACCACTCAGGCCAGCGATCTTACGGGGATTGTTGGTAATGAGGTGCATTTTACGGACTCCCAGATCATTGAGGATCTGTGCTCCGACTCCGTAGTTACGCAGGTCCGGGGCAAAACCCAGCCGCTCATTCGCCTCAACCGTATCGAGCCCAAGATCCTGTAGAGCGTAGGCTTTGATTTTGTTGGTGAGGCCGATGCCCCGGCCTTCCTGCCGCAAATAAACTACCACCCCCTGACCAAGATGGTCGATCATCTTGAGGGCTGCTTGAAGCTGCTGTCGGCAGTCGCACCGCAAAGAGCCGAAGGCATCCCCGGTCAGACATTCGGAGTGGACGCGTACCAGGATGGGTTCCTCGATTTCGAGGAAAGGAGCACTGTCTTCGAGCAGCACTAGAGGTGCTCCCGTGGGCCTACGAACCAGGGCGACGTGCTCTTTATCGTCGAGAGTGTTTTTATAGGCAAAGATCTCAAAATTGCCGAAGGTAGTCGGCAACATGGCACAGGTCTCACGCTTGATGAAACGTTCGGTCTGCAGCCTATAAGAGATAAGCTCCGCAATCGTGACAATCTTGAGGTCAAACTCGCGCGCGTAATCGGTCAGTTCCGGCAGGCGGGACATTGAGCCGTCGGCATTTTGAATCTCACAGATTACCCCGGCCGCATACAAGCCCGCCATCCTGGCCAGATCCACGGCTGCCTCCGTGTGTCCTGCACGCTTGAGAACGCCGCCGTCTCTGGCCCGCAACGGGAAAATATGGCCGGGACGAGTAAGATCTGATGTACGAGTGTGCGGATCAATCGCTGCCTGGACGGTCCTGGCACGGTCAGCAGCCGAGATACCAGTCGTAACACCCAGGTGAGGCCCCGCGTCAATGCTGACCGTAAAGGCGGTCTGGTTCTTATCGGTATTCTCGCTTACCATCAGGGGCAACTGCAGCTCATCGAGACGCTCAGCAGTCATGGCAATGCAAATCAAACCGCGGGCGTGGCGAGCCATGAAGTTGATCGCCTCAGGAGTCACAAACTGTGCGGCACAGATTAGATCGCCTTCATTCTCGCGGCTCTCATCATCGACCACGACGATCATCTTGCCCGACCGCAGGTCCTCGAGAGCCTCAGGAATTGTGTGAAAATCTATCTTGAGCTGGGAGATGCTGTTCAATGCCATATACCTGAATCTGGTAGGGTGTCAACTAATAGTGCCTGCACTTGCAGCGGCACACCCCGCTCAATACGTAGTTCTACTCTAGATCCTATCGTAAAGAAATATATCTATGCGGGAGAACAAAAAACCCGGGTTTTGAGGCCCGGGTTTTTTATGTCGTCAAGATGCGCTTAGCTTACCAGAACCTCTTCCTCAGAGGCACTGGGAGGAATCTCCTCCTCAACCAGTTCACCTGCCATCTTCTGACGATACTTCTCGGCCATCGCCTCGGCGTTATCGTAGACGGCTTGTGGGTCTTTGGTCATTGCGCCTGGTGTTTCTTCGAGTTGCTTTGTAGAAAGCGAGATCCGGCCGCGCTCGGCATCGAGATCAATAACCATCACCTTGACCTCATCGCCCACGTTGAAGACCGAATGGGGCGTCTCAATATGGTCGTGGGAAATTTCCGAGATGTGCAGAAGACCCGACACGCCACCGATGTCAATAAAGGCACCGTAAGGCTTGATGCCGCGCACGCGTCCGATGACAACCTGGCCCGCCTCAAGCTTGTTCATGCGCCGCTCAACCAGGGCACGACGATGGGAAAGCACAAGGCGATTGCGCTCCTCATCCACTTCCAAGAACTTGAGAGGCAATTCTTCACCAATCAGGTCTTCTTTAGGCTCACGGGTACTTAGATGTGATCCGGGAATAAAGCCGCGCAGACCCTCGATGCGGACCAAGGCGCCGCCTCGGTTGACAGCAAAAATCTTGGCGCGAACGGTCTGATCGTCAGTCTGCAGCTTGCGCACCCGCTCCCAGGCTCGCATGTATTCGATCCGGCGGATCGAGAGCGTCAGTTGGCCTTCTTCATTTTCATCAGACAGGATGAAAAACTGAAGTACATCTCCCTCATTGAGAACCTCGGTCGGATTGTCCACCCGGTTGATGGACATCTCCTGCAACGGTAGATAAGCAGCCGTTTTGGCCCCGATGTCGATCAGGGCACCTCGAGGCTCCAGGCTGAAGACAGTACCGTCTACAATATCTCCGGGATCGAACTTGTAGTCGTACTGGGAGAGTAAGCGCTCAAAGTCTTCTCGGGTGAAGCCGATGTTTGTAGGAGCCGGGGTGGCAGTTTCCATGCAGTTATGCGTTCCTCCAGGGGAGCAAGTCGAGAAGCAGTGACAAGTGATTTGGTCGGGTCCAATCTGGAACCGATTCGTCTATCTAGTATGACACAGGCCTTCTATCCTAGAGCAAAACGTTGCAGAGTAGAAGTCGGGCGATTGCGAAAGGACTAGTTAGACTAGCAAGTATTGCACTGAAGAGAACTGAAACATGGGCCGTTCACGGATCTGGCACGGTGTGGAAGGACTGTGTGTGTTGATCCTGAGTAGCACTCAGGTTCTGGCCCAGTTGCCTCCTACCGCCCCTCCAGCAGTAGAGGCTCCTGCCGGGGATACCGGGCAGGAGATACCTGCTCAGCCGTCTCCCGCTCAGCAGTCTCCCGCACCTCAGACACCTGCCGAAGATGTTCTGGACGTGCGGTGGACACAGCCTTACGCAAAGGCCGTCGAGCAAAAGACCGACATAATCGTCCTCAACCAATCTCTCGACGCTGTGATGACCCGGGTCGAGCTGGTTCGCTGGCTGACGGCTGTCTTCGGATACAGGCCTATAGCCAAGAAAAACGTTCCCCTCAAAGACCTGCCCAAGAACAGCCCTGACTACCTCAACGTCCAGGCTGTCCTTCAGGCGGGTATCATGAGCACCTTCACCGGTGGGCAATTTAAGCCCGAGGGAGACATTACCAAGCTCGAAGCTATCGCCATTTTTGACCGTGCCCTCAAATTGAATGCACCTCCCAAGACGACCGTCGATAGCTGGCTTGCCCTGTACCAGGATGCCTCCGCCATCCCGCCCGTTGGTAAAGACTTTATCGCCGCTGCTGCCCAAGCCGGTCT
The DNA here is from genome assembly GCA_014380935.1 of Gloeobacterales cyanobacterium ES-bin-141. Lineage (GTDB taxonomy): Bacteria > Cyanobacteriota > Cyanobacteriia > Gloeobacterales > Gloeobacteraceae > JACMIX01. The sequence goes on from JACMIX010000273.1 coordinate 24,471, forward strand.
GCTGGTCAACTATCCCGACTCGGCCAAGCTGGGTCCTGACGATGTGCTTACCCGTGGAGAGACAACCGTCCTCCTCCATCAGTCCCTGGTCTATCAAAAGAAGTTGGCGGCAATCGAACCGCCCATCGCCCAGCTCAAACTCGAGCGCCCGACAATCACGGCCATTGACGTGCAACCGGCCAATGGAACCGCCCGTGTCGGCCAGGCAGTCACCGTTACAGTCCAGGGAACTGCCGGGAGCAAAGCGTCGTTTGACTTTGGCGACCTAGCTAATAACGTCGCTATGCAAGAAACCAGTCCTGGTCAGTACCAGGGTTCTTATCAGGTCGGCAATCAAGACGTCCTCATCAACCCGACCGTGGTAGTGAGGCTTGACAAAGGCGGCATCAATACCCAGGCTCAGAAAGTCGCGAGGGTACAGGTTGGTGAACCGCGGACGGCAACCCAGACCCCTGAACCCACACGCCCTGCTCCCGACCTCTACGGCGACAATCCCAGTGCTGCTTCGTCCCGCCGCGCTCCCTCCGCACAATCAGGTTCCTACAGCTCTGATCCACCCATCGCAAGTACACCCAGGAGACGTAGCGATGACTTGTTTGGGTCCTCTGCTCCCTTTGATCCACCGCCACGCACGTCTTCTATTCGTATCCAGCAAGTTGGGTATGACCCGACCGATCGTCCCCTGTACACGGGAGATATCCTGACGGTGTCTCTGGCTGGGGACACAGGTGGAAAAGCGACCTTCCGAATCCTTGGCTACACGGGTCCTATTCTAATGAAGGAGATCTCTCCGGGGTTCTATGAGGGTCAGGTGCAGATTGGCCGCAATCTCAACATTCCCGGCGGAACGATCGAGGTGGCCCTCGAGCGTTCCGGACAACGGGCAGCCCGTAACATTCCAGAACCTGTCAACATTGTCTCCAGGTAATAGAGAACGATAGGGCTTACCCGCGACTAGCGCTTGGCTTTTTTGTCCTTACCCGCATGGCCTCGAAAGGTGCGGGTCGGAGCAAATTCACCCAGTTTCTGACCGACCATCTGTTCGGTCACGTAGACCGGAACATGTTGCTGACCGTTGTGCACGGCAATCGTGTGGCCGATCATCTGAGGCACTATCGTGGAAGCCCGCGACCACGTCTTCACGACTTTCTTTTCGTTTCTGCTGTTCATCGTCTCCACCTTGCGCAGCAGGTGGTCGGCGACGTAAGCACCTTTTTTTAACGATCGTCCCATATCTTCTTACCTATCCCCGATTCGCAACACTCTTGCGACGACGAATGATGAACTTGCTGCTCGGCTTTTTGCGCTTGCGAGTCTTAGTACCCAGAGCGCTCTTGCCCCAAGGTGTCTGAGGCTTGCCGCCAATCGGGCTTTTGCCCTCACCGCCACCGTGGGGATGATCCACCGCGTTCATAGTCACACCGCGGTTGTGCGGACGTTTACCCAACCAGCGCTGACGACCGGCCTTGCCGATGGAGATATTTTTGGAGTCGAGATTGCCGACCTGACCGAGGGTTGCGTAGCATTCCTTGCGGACAATACGAACCTCTCCTGATGGCAGCTTTAACGTGGCATAGTCGCCTTCTTTGGCAACCAGCTGGACGACCGCTCCGGCAGAACGGGCCATCTGGCCTCCCCGACCGGGCAGCAGTTCAACGTTGTGTACGTTGCTTCCCAGAGGAATCTTCTCGAGGGGCAAAGCACAGCCAAGCTCGATCGGTGCACCCTCACCTGCAGAGATCTGCGCACCAACCTTCAGGTTGACAGGATGAAGAATATAGCGTTTCTCGCCGTCGGTGTATTGCACGAGGGCAATGCGCGCGTTGCGGTTGGGGTCATACTCGATGGCCAGCACCTCAGCGGCGATACCGCGCTTGTCACGCTTAAAGTCGATGAGACGATACAGGCGCTTGTGGCCGCCGCCACGGAAACGGCTTGTAATGATCCCCTGGTTGTTGCGCCCTTGCTTGCGGTGGACGTACTTGGTCAGCTTCTTTTCGGGCTTGCTCTTGGTGATCTCGGCGAAGTCAGCATTTGTCCGCTGCCGTGTACCGGGGGTCATGGGTCGATATTTGCGTAGGCCCATAATTATCTGCTCCTGACAGACCGAGGAGACCCTGTGGCAAGCCCCCCGGTTCGAATATACAAGTTTGCGAGGTAGTCCAATCTGGTCTTACCCTCGCCGCCACTACATTTTGACGACAATAGACAAGTGTACAGAAGCAACTGCCCCTTCGTCCAGTCCATATTCGATAATTTTCACCGGAGCAGAACTTGCAGCTTTGCAATCCTGAATCACAACCTCAGTCTTAATGTCCGAAGAACTCCAGGTCGGCAGGATTAACAAAGTGGCAACGGGTGTAAAAACCGTCTTCAGAATCATCCACACAAATAACAGCCCAACCAGTCTCTGTCTCTTCTACCAAAGTATAGGTTTCTTCAGCAATGAAAAAGCCCAGATGATTACGTGTGTCAGGCCGAATGCTGACAACTTGGGAACTTGAAATCATTAATTCAGAAGAGGGGCTTTCCTCAATCTGGATTTCCTGAGGATTCATATTGTGGTTGGGCATAACGGCAACACCTCAGTTTTTACGAGCGACTTGGTGTTGCTAAAGTAACATTAGCCTACTTAACATTCGCTCACAATCCGCGCTATCCAGTAAAGAATCAATAAGCTATCTACAATGTCGATTCGCAGAACCCAGGGACTCTGAAGTAGTCAATACTGAGTGATGTGTGGCTTACATAGAGGGTTTGGACGCAGAATCAGGGTAGACGTGCCTCGCGAATATTGGTAGCGTTGACCTAGCTCAGCTCCTACTTTACCTAGGGTACGACGTGGTTTTGCAAGACACGCTGACGCGTAGATCGTCTATTCCTCCCTTCAATATTCTGGGAGATGACCGACTGCGAATCTTCTCGGGCTCCGCTAACCCAGAGCTTGCTCAGTTAGTCGCCCGTTTCCTTGGCCTGTCACCTGGACCCGTGGTCCGCAAGAACTTTGCCGACGGAGAGCTATACGTTCAGATTCAAGAGTCGATTCGGGGCTGTGATGTGTATTTGATCCAGCCAACCTGTGCCCCCGTAAATGACAACTTGATGGAGTTGCTGATTTTGATCGACGCCTGCAGACGCGCGTCTGCACGCCAGATTACGGCTGTTCTGCCTTACTACGGTTATGCCCGCGCTGATCGCAAAACGGCCGGGCGCGAATCGATCACAGCCAAGCTAGTCGCTAACATGATCACGATTGCCGGGGTAGACCGGGTTCTGGCGATGGACTTGCACTCAGCGCAGATCCAGGCCTATTTCGATATTCCGCTCGATCACATTTATGGTTCGCCTGTGCTCTTGCAGTACATCAAAGACAAGAAAATTGACGACCTGGTGATCGTCTCACCCGATGAGGGAGGGGTAAGGCGTGCCCGAGCCTTCGCAGACAAACTCAATACACCCCTGGCCATCGTCGATAAGCGGCGCCGCGGGCATAACCAGGTTGAGGTAATGAATGTGATCGGCAAAGATGACCTGCGCGGTAGGACGGCTATCCTGGTCGATGACATGATCGACACCGCCGGGACGATCTCCGAGGCAGGTAAGCTTCTGCTTCAAGAAGGAGCCAGGGAAGTCTACGCCTGCGCCACGCATGCCGTTTTCTCTCCCCTGGCGATCAACCGCCTCTCGGATGGCACATTCACCGAGGTCATGGTCACCAACACTATTCCTGTCCCTCCAGAGCGCCAGTTTTCACAATTGCGGGTTCTCTCGATCGCCGATCTTCTGGGCGAAGCAATCTGGCGTACGCACGAGGAGTCTTCGATTAGCAGCATGTTCCGCTAGCGCGTACAATCGGGCTGCCCACCCAAGTGGACAACGGTTTGCAAGACTGGCTGATTGCCCTCCTGATCAATACACTGCTGGGCATTGCTGCGTATCTTGCCCCGGTTCGGCTGCTCACGCCCAGTGGACTCCTCAATGCCTGGGGACTGGGAATACTGGTCTGGGGGGGATTGGGACTTCGGGGCTACCTGGTCATCCTGGCCTATTTTGGGCTTGGCTCTCTGGTCACGCGCCTCGGGTTTGCCCGCAAGGAAGCTAAGGGGATCGCGGAGGCTCGCGGGGGGGCACGGGGTCCCGCCAACGTCTGGGGCTCTGCCCTCGTTGCCGCTGTGTGTACACTCGGTTACTTGCTGGTGCCGGACCCCGCCTGGTTGCTCGCCTACACAGCCAGCCTCGCGACCAAACTTTCTGATACCACGGCCTCCGAGGTCGGCAAGGCGTATGGCAGAAGCACATTTTTGATTACCACTTTGCGCCCCGTACCAGCCGGAACAGAGGGAGCTGTAAGCCTTGAGGGAACACTCGCCGGGATCGGCGGCTCACTTGTGCTGGCGGGGCTTGGCTGGTGGGTAGGCCTCATCCCGGCTGTCGGCATCTTCTGGTGCATGATTGCCGCTTTTGTCGCCACGACCTGTGAGAGCCTGATCGGGGCAACCTTGCAAGAACAGGGCTACCTCACCAACGAGACGACCAACATGCTCAATACAGCCATCGGGGCTGTCGTAGCCGTGGTGCTTGGCAGCCTGGCTTAAGGATTGCGCGGAAAATAGTAGGTTGGGGGTGCCGGAAAAACAGGTTGAGGCTGAACGGGCCGAATAATCCGCGGCTGGGTCTGGACCTGATAGGGTGGCCGAATGAGGATAGTGCCGGAGGGCTCGAGCGGAATATAGCCGTTGCCTGCTCCGCCGCCATAACCGTAATTGCCATAAGCGCCAGGGCCGTTTGTGTATGGCTGTGGATAAGCGCCGTAGGTGCCGTAGGCACCGTAAGGCTGAGGATAGCTGTTGCCGTAAGGAACGGTGTAGCTCTGGACCGGCGCGCGGTATTGGCCGCCCAGATTGCCGTTGCAAAGACGGCCCTGGCCGTTTAACTCAGCACACCGCCTTTGCACGCACTCTGTGAAGTTGGGCGAATTCATGTCGCAGGTCACCTGCTGGGCATGAACCGGGAAAAGCATTCCCAGGCCGACAATGCTTCCGAACAGCAACCAGTGTTTCATCTTGGGTACCCGACAACCTGCTCTATGTTAGGTCAGGGCAGTAGTGTGGGCACACTACTCTACTTGGGATCAGTATCCTCGGGCTTGGGAGCGGAGGGCAGGGCTTTTTGCTCGGTGGCCTCGGGAAGCGTGCCCATCTGAGACTTGAGAGCGAGCAACTCGTCCTCGACCCCACCACCTGCTTCTAGAGAGCGGAACTGGTCTTCGAGATTGTCGGTGGAAAGCTCCGCGACAGCCTGAGAGCGAGCTTCGAGTTCGTTGACCTTTTCTTCCATGCGGTCAAAGGTGCTGAACGCTCCGGCGGTATTGACCCGGCCCAGGGTCTGGTTGATCTGCTCAGAGGCCTTGGCCGAGCGGGCGCGGGCGACTAGCAGGTCTTTTTTGGCCTTGGCCTCGGAAATCTTGCCCTCGAGAGCAGTCAGATTTGTCTTTAGACTTCCAACTGTCTTGCGTTGCTGTTCAAGCTGGGTCTTGAGGCCGACAGCTGTCTCTGAAAAGTTCTTTTTACGGGTCAGGGCTTCGCGGGCCAACTCGTCGCTATTTTTGGAGACAGCAAGGGCGGCCCGGCGCTGCCATTCGTCGGACTGAGACTGGGCCTGGATAAACTGCTGCTCCATACGCTTTTCGCTCGCAATGGCCTGCGCCACGGCCTGACGCAACTGAACCAGGTCCTCTTGCATGTCGTTGACTGTCTGGTTGAGTAGCTTCTCAGGGTCCTCAGCCTTGTTCACGACCGAATTGAGATTGGATTTAAGAACTGTGGCGATCCGATCGAACAACCCCATGGCTATCTCCATCCGTCTTAATACGTGTTGATTGTAGCTATTGGCCAGCTTCAGGCGCCAGCAAAAGGGGGTATCTACAATAAATCAGAGTCAAATTGCAGGAGTTCATCCATGTCCAAGCTTCATGCCAGCAGCAGTTGGGGAGAGGCTGCCGTCCAGATTATCGGCGCGGAGCTTCGCCGTATCCTCAAACACGAGGCAGGCACCCGTCTGGGTGAAGACCCGGAAGAACTGCACCAGATGCGAGTCGGCACCCGGCGTTTGCGCTCCGCACTGCGCCTTTTTGAACCGGCCCTCAAACTACCCGGGCCTACCCGCCGCAAACGGATCGGGACACTTGCCCGAGCTCTGGGAACGGTGCGTGATCTGGATGTACAGATTGAACTGCTGCGTGATAAATACCTGGCCGCATTACCGATCGAGGAGCAGCAACGTCTTCATCAGTTGCTTGTCTACTTGGACGAGGAGCGCGCACGGGCGCGGGCCATGCTGCTCGGACACCTCGACAGCCGACAGTATCAGGAATTTAAGGCAGCTGCGACCGATTTTCTAACCGTACCGAGGCTGCGGGGCGCCCAGACTGAGACCCTTTACCACCTTCTGCCGGAGCTGTTCCGCTCGCAACTGGCTGATTTATGGGCTCACCCCGGCTGGCAGGAGCCGGATATCGAGACCCTGCATGCCCTGCGCATTGCCGTTAAACGGGTTCGCTACAGTGCCGAGTTTTTTGCCAGTTGCTACGGTAAGGGTTTTCGTTCTCTCTACCTGGAGCTCAAGCGTCTGCAGGAGGACCTGGGCATTATCCACGATTGCGACGTGCTGCTCGGACAGTTTCACGCGGAGCCCGCAGGCGCACCGACACCCTGGCAACAACCCCAACCCCGTCTGAGCGTGCTCCTCCGCCAGCAACGCCGAAATGCCCTGCGCCGTTTTCGGCGTACACGCACCCGGGTGCTCGAAGCGCGTACTCGCAGCACCATCGAGCAGCAGGTCAACTGGCCCGGAACTCTTCATGACCGGGAACTCTTCGAGCATGGCCAGATGAGTGCTGGCGCATTGGAGCTTGAGCGCAAGTATAGAATTACGCCCTCCCTGCGCCAATCAATTGAAGGTCGGCTCACCGAGTGGGATTTTCGGTCCCACCCGCCGTTGCGCCAGACCGATTACTACCTTGAAGTGCTTGGTCCTCATCAATACACCCGAGCACGGCGTTCGGAGGAAGCTTCTCAAGTATGCTACCAATTGACGCGCAAGCAACACGACCCCGCCGGTGGACGCCGGGTTGAGGAGGAACCGGTCAGCGCCCCGGTCTGGTCGGCTCTGACAGCCCGCTTTCATCAATTACCCGTGCCGGTCATCTACAAAGAGCGAGTCCGCTGGAGCGGCTTCGTTACAGGTGTACCCCTGAGTGTGACTTTTGACCGTGTTGAGGGAATGGGGTTTTACTCTGGCGACTATCTGGAGTTGGAAGTGATGACCCCCGATGACAGCCTTGTTGCCATCGCCGAGTCCTGCCTGGCTGAAGTGGGTGGCCTACTCGGGTTGCAGGCGGCAGAACACGTGGACCAGAGCTATGTCGGTCTACTACTCGGGTGGGTAGCAGCCCAGCAACTGACACCGCGCCGAGGATAACCAGCAATTTTGCCGATTCAGAACTTCGTGGCTCGCGGGGCTTGCGATCTCTCTAGTTTTCATATAACTTAATGTTTAGACTAGAGTTGTTACAAAAAAAGATTTTACGCAGGGAAGCACGATGCAGCCTTTCGATGTTCAAGAGCTCAAGGAATATTTCTTCGGCGACCGACTGCCTGTAGAAGAGTTTGACATCGATACAGCCCGTCACCAACTCGAAGATCTGTTTTGCCGGGACGTCCCAGCGTAAAGCAAGCGAGATTGCCAACCCAGCCCATGGTCCGGAGGGGATATTCCGTCTGCATTCTACTTCTCTAGCTAGTATTAGACAAAGGTTTTGGACTTGGCTGTGCTGCGTTCTTGCCGGCGATCTGGGTTTATAGCTTCAATATTGATTGCTCTGGCTGCGCATCAACCGGCCTATCCTTCACCCGCCCAAGGCGGGTCTTCTTTTACGGAACCGCTCGGAGGATACTTGCTCGTCCCGGGAACTCAGGAAGTACACCGGCTCGACCTCGCGACCGGTCGCTTGATTGAGAAGTTGAAGTTGCCGGTTGCGGATACCTATCACAATGTGGCTCGCACCCGGGACAACCGACTGATTATTGCCGGGAATGAAGCCGTAAGTATTGTTGATGCCAGTAGCGGTAATATCGAGCGTACTTTTCTGCTGCCTGCGGCGGTAGTAACAGCAAGACTTGATTCCGCCAAGGATATACCTGTTTTGCAGAGCACTGCGATGCGGACGCGGAGGCTTTTTGGCCTTGGTTACGAGCCGCGTACGGAACGTGCCTACCTGGGCGTGGTTGACGACGAGGGCGAGGTCACCCTGTACTGGTTGGACCTGCACAAGCAGACTCTACAAGTTCTGGCGACTGTAAATGACATACCTAATCCACGCGACCTGGTGGTTACAGCCGACGGATTGCGTATTTATATATCCTCGGTGCAGGTGTTGCCCGAACCGGCTGCGCGCGTCTATCCGGTCAATCCGCTCACCGGGGAGCGGGCTCAAGCACTGGAGGTCAGCTTTGATCCCAGGCGTCCGTCGCTGACTCTCAGCACGGACGGGAACCTGCTTTATCTGACGGCTGCGGACGAGAGTTTGATCGTCGTCAACACCCGCTCCAACAATCCGGTCCGCCGCTTACGCATTCGCACCGCCACAAGCCGCTCAAAGATCGTTCGGGTCGTTCCGGCCCTTGACAACCGGCACCTGTGGATTTCCCTCAGCCAGCCGGATCGGCTTGTACTCTGGGACCCTTTTGGTGAGCGGGCAGCACTCAGCGAGGAGTTACCCGCTCTGGCCATTGACGTGGCCATGAGTGCCGACAAGTCGCGCCTGGTATACGTGCAGAAGACACCACAGGCAGTCGCGGGCAAACCTGCCGAGGTACGGGTCTGGGACACCACCAAAGAAGATAATCTACCCGTGGTCGCCCACTTTGCACAGCCGAGTGGTGTGAATCGGGTGGTCCTCGCCGATGCACCGTTGCCCTTATCGAGCCAGGAGCGGCTGCCGAAGGTGGCGGTCGTCGGTTTTGAGACAGGTCCGGTCCGGTACGGACGCTTTCCGAAAGTCGCCGACGTTATCGGTGCGGACCTTTTGAGAACCCGCCGTTACGAAATCCTACCGCCCTTGCAGGTCCAGTCGGTCCTCGAGACACTTGGCCTTGAGGACGGATTGCAGGCCGACCCCGACGCAATTCGCCAGGTTGCCTCGTTACTGGGCGCGGATGCGGTTCTGGTCGGCAAGCCTCTACGCTTTGAGCTTCCCAACCGCGCGCTCGAATCGCTCGCGGGCCTGATCAATCCACTCGCCGCCTTACTGGTGCCTCAATTTTCCTCGCCCAAGGTTTTCTCCTCGGCAGAGGCCTTTGATCAAGAGGGTAAGTCGATCTGGAAGGCGGACGTGGTCAATTTCGAAAGTGCATTCATGCAGGGCAAGACGGACCTGGTGCTGCTCAGCAACGCAATGATCATCACCGGTCACGACGTCGCCAACCGCTTCTCCAGGGGTGCCTACAACGACGTCAAAGCCAGAGCCGGTGAGCTGCCGCCGATATCACGCGATGAGGCGTTGAAGACTGTCCGGCGTATTGCCATGTTGGGTCCTGACTCGGCTCTCTTCAACGAGCAAACCAACAGTCCCGAGAGTCTCGGCCAGCTGGTCGCCGAGCGTTTGAGCACGGAGCTGGGTTGGGAGGTGACGGCCCCGAACGAGGCCTTCGGACATCTCGCCCAACTGGGTATTGAACGCCCCCAGGTGCTGACGACCGATCCCCAGCTACTCGCCCGCACCCTTGGCGTCGATGCAGTCATGCTCGGGCTGGTCCGCAGCAGTACGTATTACTCGGGAGGCTTCATCGGCTTTGGCAACCAGGCTGCCGATGAGGTGATTATTCAGTTCGAACTGATCGACCAGCAGGGCCGCGTCCTCTGGAAGGACATCCAGGTGCGCAACATTCCCGTGCAGCAGGAAAGTGCCGTGCGGCAGGCCGCCGATGTAGTAGTTGAACGCCTGCAGCAGGGAATCCGTCCCACTCAGGCAACCCAAAAACAAGCTCCTGCTATGTAGACCCGCATACCTGGGATCTCTATCCCTGGAGAGTGAAACAACCTACCTGCCCTGGCTCTCACTGGAAGAGGAGTCCCAGGGATGAGCAGATGTCTGGATTGAACCGGCGTGACTTTTTGAAGCTTGGACTCAGCATAGCGACAGCCAGCCCGCTCCTCGCTGGAGGCGCGGCGTTGAGCAAGGCCACGGGGCAGGGTGGCCTCCCCACGCGTACTCTCGGCCGTACCGGAGAAGAGGTGAGCATCTTCGGTCTTGGGGGTGGGGTGAAGCAATTTCGGGATGAGCGGCGTGACGAGGCGGTCGTTCTGCTCAACCGTGCCCTCGACCTGGGCATCAACTACTTCGATACCGCCGCTTCCTATGGACCGAGTGAGGAGTACTTCGGCATAGTAGTCCCCAAGCGACGCAAAGAGATGTTCCTTGCCACCAAAACGACCAGGCGTACCCGCGACGGTGCCTGGCGAGATCTGGAACGCTCGCTCAAGCGTCTCGGCACAGATTATCTCGATCTGTGGCAGATGCATGGTGTGGCAGTGCCCGAGCGCGACACAACCGTGGCCTTTGGGCGCAACGGAGCTATCCGCGCCCTCGAAGAGGCAAAAGCCCAGAAACTGGTGCGTTTTGGCGGGGTTACAGGACACCACCGCACCGATGTGCTGGCTGAGTGGCTGCGCCGCTATCCCTTCGAGACGCTCCTCGCGGTGGTGAATGCCTGCGATGTCCATCACGCCGACTCGTTTATCAAGAAGCTGTTGCCCGTAGCCCAGGAACGCGGGGTGGCCGTCATCGCCATGAAGGTTCCCGCCTACGGAAAAGTGCTCAACCCGTCTGCCGGGGTCGGGATGCGCGAGGCCATGTACTACGCGCTGTCTCAACCGGGTGTAGCCAACTGCATCATTGCCTCGGACTCACTTGCCATGCTCGAGCAGAACGTGGCGATTGCGAAGCGCTTTCGCCCACTCTCGAAGACACAACTAGCCCAGATCGAGGCACGCACGGCCAGCTACTGGCAGGAGGCAGTTTTCTACCGGGAGTGGAGCTAGGTTGGCCCTGACAGTAGCCACCACACAGCAATAGCGCTCCAGGCAATTTTCCGTATAGCTTCCTAGCCCATAACCGACGCAGCCCAAGGCTAAACCTGCCTGGGGAGGCTGATCTCACTTAGTTCTGCCACTTCCTCGGCACTCAGTTGCCAGCCCAATGCCCCCGCGTTCTGGCGGGCCTGATCGGCGTTCTTTGCGCCCGGAATCGGAATGACACCGCCCTGGGCAATCAGCCAGTTGAGGGCAACCTGAGCCGGGGTGCGGTCGTGCGTCCGGGCAATTCGCGTCAGGGTTTCGAGCACCGGGGCGAGTTTTTGAAGCCCCTCGCGGCTGAAGCGCGGGTCCAGTTGACGGGCACCGCTGAGTTGGGAAGCCTTCTCAGGAGTGTACTTGCCGGTCAGCAAGCCCTGGGCAAGCGGGCTATAGGCAAGGATAACGACACCCAGTTTGCGAGCAGCGGCGAACACGCCGTTGCGCTCGATTTCGCGGGTAATCAGCGAGTAGCGCATCTGGTTGACCGCCAGGGGAATGCCGTACCCTGCGAGTAAACGGTGGGCCTCCGTCATCTGCTCAGCCGAATAGTTGCTCACACCCACCGCCCCGATGCGTCCCCGCTTGACTTCACGCGCCAGGGCTTCAAAGAGCGTCTCGGTGCTCATGAAGAAGTTGAAGGGTTGATGGACCTGGTAGAGATCAACCCGCTTAACGCCGAGGCGGTCGAGGCTCGCGCTCAGGGCTTCCTCGACTGCCTGGCTACCAAAGCGCCAGGGAAGCGGGAAGTACTTGGTTGCAATCTGCACAGGAGTCTGATTTTGCTGGATGAACTGTCTGAGCAGCCGCTCCGACTCGCCCAAACCGTAGACTTCAGCCGTGTCGAAAAAGGTTACCCCGGCCGCGAGAGATGCCCGGAACGCCTGCTCTACCTGGTTTACCCCGTAGTCACCGCCGTAACCCCAGAAAATCCGGTCGCCCCACGCCCAGGTACCGATACCCAGGGGTGCCACCTCCGCGCCGCCAGGACCCAGGGAGATTGTTGCGTTGCTCACGTCCATGGCAGTTCCTATATCTAATTCGAGTGTCTCTTACCAGATTAACGTCTGGGCACCGGTCCACGGCCTGTATGCCCCAGGCGATAGTATGAAAGACGTCCGGTCGCGAATTCATGAGTGCAGTATTTATCACACTGGCCCTGACAATATTGACGGGGCTGTTGAGCTGGGGGTTGGGGCGGGTGCGCAGCCGTTTCACCCGTACATCCGCACCGAAGGGAGAACATCCCAATACAACCCGGACTGTGCTCAGCGAAGCAGTACGCCTCAGCTTATTGCCTTTGCGGGTTGCTCTCTGGATAGGTTGGCTTTACCTGGTCAGCGGTTTATTCACCTGGAGCCGCCCGCTTCAGGCGCAGTTGTTCACCGTATTGATCGGACCCTTGCCAGGCATCGTGCTGGTGATCGTGGCAGGTGTGTTTGCTATCCGGCTCGGCTACGTACTGATTGACTTGTTGTTCGAGGCTATCCGCGAGGGACGCTTCCTGGCCCGTACCTACTCAGCGCGCCTTGATTTGCGGGTCAACACTTTCAGTGGCGTGTTCAAGGGCACGCTCACGATCGTGGTGGGTGCCCTTGCCCTGGTGTTGGTGCTGCGTCAGTCGGGCCTCGACATCGGCCCGCTGCTCGCCGGGGCGGGGATTCTCGGACTGGCTTTCTCCTTCGGTGCCCAAAGTCTGATCAAAGATATCATCAACGGTTTTTTCATCTTGTTCGAGGACCAGTACGGTGTCGGCGATGTGGTGATCATCAACGGCAACGATGGCCTGGGCGGTCTGGTCGAGGATATCAACCTGCGAATCACGCGTTTGCGCAATACCGAGGGCCGGCTGATCACGATCCCGAATAGCGAAGTCAAGACGGTCGCGAACCTTTCGAGCCGGTGGGCACGGGTGGATATCAAGGTGCCTGTTCCACACGATGTGGATATCGACCGGGTCATGGCGATGATGGTCCGGGAAGTCAGCGCTCTACGCGCTGAGCCCGGCTGGCAGGCGAAGATCCTCGAGGAGCCTGAGATGCTTGGGGTGGACGCACTGAGTGATACGGGCGTCGTCCTGCGCATGCTGGTCAAGACCGCGCCTCTACAGCAATGGCGCGTAGACCGGGCTGTTCGTCGCCGTCTGAAGCTTGCCTTTGATCGGGAGAGTATTCGCTTTACCGGTCTGAGTACCGCCGTGCAACTTGATCCCGGCCAGGCCCTCGAGGAGTTGACTGAATACAATCGCGAGGATGCCAGGTAAAAGCTAAACTTCCTTCCCTGGTGGGAAGCTTTTAGATTGGGGATCTCAGAACCTGACCCTGAAGACGCTGTGGGTTTGAAGCTTGTGAATGTATCTGTACTGATAATGCTGGTGTGTTTTGTGGGTCTGTGGGTCGGTGGACCTGCCTGGAGTGCCGCCATCGAACCTGTGATGCTTGGTGGCGAGCCGGTTATTCGGGTGACGGCAACGGACGAACTTGATGCGAGCGAGCGGGCCGTCCTGATTAAGCGCCGCCTTGAAGCAGTCCTGGCAGAAGATCAAATTCCGAGGGTCACCGTTCAGCAAGTCAATGGCCGTCCTCAGCTCCAGGTAGAAGACAAAGATCTGTTGACGGTTACCACCTCGGATGTGCTGGCCAATGTCACGACCCCCGAGGCCCTGGCCGAGATCTGGTCCGGCCTCCTCGAGGAGGCTCTACAACGCGCCTACTTTGAGCGTAGCGGTCCGGGGCGCCTTGTCGCCGTTTTGAGCGGTATAGGTCTGACGGTGGCTGCCTGGCTACTGAACACGGGCCTGGTCTGGATACGCAAGAACTGGCTACCAGTTGCTCCTCCACAGCCCAGACCAATCAGCCGTGCCACGACCCGGGCTGTGCTGACAGAGGCTTTACGCCTGAGCATCTGGCCTTTGCATCTGACTATCTGGGTTGGCTGGTTTTATCTGGAGAGTGGTCTTTTTGCCCCCACCCGCCCGTTGCAGGAGGGTCTTGTGGCAGTCCTGACCGGACCGCTGCTGAGTATCTCGCTTGCCGTCCTGGCGGGTATTCTGGTAATCCGGCTCAGTTATCTGCTGATTGACAGTCTTTTTGAAGCCATTCGCGATGGGCAGTTTCTCGCCCGGGACCACTCAGTCCGGCTCGACCTCCGTGCCAACACCTTCAACGGGGTATTCAAGGGGACGCTCACGGTTATCGTGATCATCGCACTGCTGGTCTTTATCCTGGGTCGGTCGGGTCTCGATATCAGCCCCCTCCTCGCCGGAGCCGGGATTGTCGGTCTGGCTGTAACCCTGGGTGCCCAGAGCCTGATTAAGGACATTATCAATGGCTTTTTTATCTTGTTCGAAGATCAGTACGGTATTGGCGATGTCATTGTTATCAACAGCAACGCCAATCTAGGTGGGCTCGTCGAAGACCTCAACTTGCGGGTGACCCGCCTGCGCAATCTTGAAGGGCGATTGATCACAGTCCCCAATAGCGAAATCAAGATTGTTGACAACCTTTCAAGTCGCTGGTCACGGGTAGACCTCAAGATCCAGGTCGAATACACGGCGGATGTGGACCGGGTGATGGCCGTGATGGTAGAGGAAGCCCGCGCCCTACGCGCCGAGCCGGGATGGGACGAAAAGATGATCGAAGAGCCCGAGATGCTCGGAGTGGACGCTTTCACCGATGCCGGGATCACCTTGCGTATGCTGCTCAAGACGGCCCCTTTGCAGCAATGGGAGGTGGATCGGGCTTTCCGACGCCGGTTAAAGCTCGCTTTTGACCGGGAAGGAATCCGCTTCGCGGTGACACAGCGTTTCATTTGGGTCGACAAACCCTCTGAACCCTCCCAGGAATTGGCACAATTGCTAGCGGGGCGCTACGGCAAGTAGGCAGCCAGGCATCGCGCGCGGATACACACGCTATTCCTCCTGGCGATATTCGCTTGTAAGCATCCCAGCAAAGCCCCAGTTCTCAGGCTCGATCTCATCGATGATGATGTGTATGTGTTTTGGCTGCTTACCAAGGACTCTGACCAGTGTCTGAGTTATCTCCTCGACGATTTGCTGCTTCTGAGCGCTGGTCACGCCGTCTTTTGTAATCCGGACATTGACGTACGGCATGCATGCCTCCTGGCGAAGTCACCATCACCAATCTAAGTAGCCGAGTGTGAAAAACACAACTTCACACAAAGAGGTTGGCCTCCCGCACGCGTCTATAAGGGCACGCAGCAGCGTGCCCTTCCCCATGTGTGAAAAACGCTTCACAAAAGCAGGATCTTACGATTAATTAGCTCCGCCTACTTAGTGGGTCCAGGAAAGCACGTCCCCGGAGGTTTGAGACTGGGGTTGCATTCACACCAGGCGCAGGTTTGCAGGAGCGGCTATCCTAATCACGAAGTTAAGCCATGTCATGACGAACCACCGCAAGACGACTCAGACTGCTGCCCGCCTGCCGGAGTGGGTACGCCGTTCAATCGGTACTGCTTCCCAGGTCTCGACGGTCGAAAAAATTATCAAGCAGCGCGGCATCCACACGATCTGCGAAGAAGGCCGTTGCCC
>JACMIX010000274.1 GCA_014380935.1 Gloeobacterales cyanobacterium ES-bin-141
AACCTCCCTCCAGACCTTTGCGCGCGATGTCCATCAACGTTTTGAAGTTACTACCATTGGTCAGATCAAAACCTTTAATGGCGATGTCACCAAAACCCGATTTCCCCAGAATATCCACTAGTTCGTCGGGCTTGATGAACTTGTTCCAGTCATGAATCCCTCGAGGTATTTGTTGCAGGACATCTTCCATCAGCCAGATCATAATAAATTTAGACCTGCTAGTTCTATTGATAGTGTCGAATAGAAATAGCCCATTTTTGCGCAGGACGCGAAAAGCTTCTGAGACCACTTTTTGGGGGTCCGCAACGTGCTCCAAAACATCAACGCACA
This sequence comes from Gloeobacterales cyanobacterium ES-bin-141, assembly GCA_014380935.1. Lineage (GTDB taxonomy): Bacteria > Cyanobacteriota > Cyanobacteriia > Gloeobacterales > Gloeobacteraceae > JACMIX01. The sequence continues at coordinate 331 of JACMIX010000274.1, forward strand.
CCACGACATCGAACAGATTATTGGCAAAAGGCAGGTTCTCCGCCCGGCCAATCCTGTAATCAATTTGCAAACCGCTGTCTTTGGAATGTTCGCGTGCAACCCTGATTGGATTTGGTGAAAGGTCTATTCCGGTAACAAAACTTCCTCTCCTCGCCAGGAATTCGCACGTCAGGCCACCGCCACAGCCAACATCCAAAACTTTCATCCCCTGCCAAGTAGGTAAGAAAGGATCGAAAAACTCGAATCTCGACGCATTGAAATGATGCAACAAATTCAGCTTTGCACCCTCCTGCCACCACTGGTCAGCGTGAATGTCGTAGTACTCCAGGTCATTCCTCTTCATCTCTCCAACTCCTCATTGCGTAGTTTGAACTTTCAAGGGCAGCACCGCTTTGCGGAACGCTGTCTGAGGGACGGTCTTCGCCTGAGACGCCTCGAGGAGGGCAACTGTGCACTCCCTCGGCTAGATTACAGTTTGTAAGCATCGTTTTATGATGCTTTACACTCCTCGCTTTCACCCGCTCCATGCGCGCTCAGTTATCCCACGCCGTCCTGAACACACCCCACGCCGGTTTCCACTGGCCGGGAGGGCTCTGGCAATCGCGGGACCGACGCTTTTTCGAGGGCTGGTACTACCGGGTGAGCCTGCCCGAGTGCGGCGAGTCCTTCGCCTTTATGTACTCAATCGAGGATCTCCACGGCAGCCCCACGAGCGGCGGCTTTGCCCAGGTGCTCGGTCCTGGAGACGTCCGCATCTACACGCTCCTGCCGGTGCAGGGTTTTTGGGCAAGCCCCACTCAACTTGCCCTCGGCCACTGGTCGGGAACCGAGGGTTCTGCTCATTATCTTGACCCCGAGAAATTTGCCAAACAGGTTGAATGGGGCTACCAGGCCACTGATACCCTCAACCAGGGCAGTATCCGGGACGAGCACTCGGGCGAGGTCGTGCAGTGGCACTACCGAATCCGGCCCGTGTACGGCTGGGGTAGAGCCGAGCGCCCCCGGGCGACCATGGAACTGCTCTCCTACTTGCCGGTCTTTGAGCCGGGCTGGCAGATCCTGATGGCCTACGGGCTCGCGGAAGGCTGGATCGAGTGGCGCGGAGAGCGCTACGAGTTTACCGATGCCCCCGCCTACGGCGAGAAAAACTGGGGAGGAGCATTCCCCAGCAAGTGGTTCTGGGTGCAGGCGAACCAGTTTGACGATTCGCCCGGCACGGCCCTGGTCGCGGGTGGTGGCCTGCGCGGTGTGTTGTGGTGGGAAGAGTCGGTTGCCATGGTCGGCCTTTACCACCAGGGCCAGTTCTACAATTTCATGCCCAGTGAGACGGAGATCGACTGTGCAATCCTGCCCTGGGGACGCTGGCAGATCAGCGCCGCCTCCGACCGCTACCGCATAGACGTCACGGGCAAGATCAACGCGGAGGGGGGTATCGACCTGCTTGCCCCAACCCGCGACGGACCGCGCTTCGTCTGCCGTGACACGCTCCTGGGTGAGGTGAATGTCCGGCTTGCACGGCGTCGGGGCAACCGGGAGATCCTCTTCGAAGGCTCCACCCGGCTTGGGGGCCTTGAGACCGGGGGAGGTCCCTGGCCGGAAGAATGGTGTTTTTCCTGTTGAGGAGTGTGTGATGCCACCTGAACGTACGGCGCTCAATGCCGATATCCGCCAGTTCTACGATGTCTCCTCGGGTCTTTGGGAGAGCGTCTGGGGCGAGCACATGCACCATGGCTACTGGGAAGCTGGTGAGGAAGACAAGGACCCCCGCGTTGCCCAGGTGGACCTCATCGTACGCCTGATCGAATGGGCCGGGATCGAGCGGGCGAGTGCTGTGCTCGATGTCGGTTGCGGTATCGGTGGTGCCAGCCTCTATCTCGCCCGCCGTTTCGGCGCCGAGGTCACGGGCATCACCCTCAGTCCCGTCCAGTGCAAACGTGCTACAGAACGTGCCCACGAGCAGGGATTGGAGGGTACGGTGCGCTTCGAGGTGGCGGACGCTCTGGAGATGCCCTTTGCCGATAAGCAATTTGACCTGGTGTGGTCGCTTGAGAGCGGGGAGCACATGGCCGACAAAGCCCAGTTCCTGCGCGAGTGTTACCGGGTACTCAGGCCGGGTGGCCAACTGGTGATGGCCACCTGGTGCTGCCGGGAGGGCGAGCTGAACGAGCGAGAACGCCGCTGGCTCGAGGCGATTTACCGGGTGTATTGCCTGCCCTACATCATCTCCATCGAGCATTACCGGCGGTTGTTGGCCGAGGTCGGTTTCGGCGGCATCGAGTCCACCGACTGGTCCCGCCAGGTCGCCCGCTTCTGGGAACTGGTCATCCAGTCAGCCCTCTCGCCCACCGTACTGGTGGAGATCTTCAACCGCGGCATGACCCTGATCCGGGCTGCCCTCGCCATGCAGTTGATGCGCCAGAGCTACAAGCGGGGTCTGTTACGCTTCGGCGTCCTGCACGCACGCAAACCGGGAGTGCGCTGATGCTGGATGGGTTTGCCTGGGCTCACCTGTACGTGGAGGACGCCGAGTACTGGCGTACCTGGCACGAGAAGTACCTGGGACTGGGCACATCCGGGATCTACCGGGACACGGACACGCTGAGCTATGCCCTGCAAAACGGCGCGGTTCTGTTCCTGGTGTCACAGGCACTCACAAACCACAGCCCCGTCGCCCACTACCTCAACTCCCATCCACCAGGGGTCGCGGACATTGCCTTTCGAGTCGGGAACCTGGATACGGCTCGCCGCCACATCGAGCGAGCCGGGGTCCACGTGATCCCTTCACCCCTCGCAGCAGGCGGTTACACTCTACAGTCGCCCCTTGGTGTGACGCATAGCCTGATCGAGGGATTTGCCAGTCTGCCCCCCGGTTACACACCTCTCCCAGGTAGGACCGGTCCACGGTTTGATGCCATCGATCACATTGTTCTCAATGTGGAGACCAGTGCCCTTGAGCCGGTCAGTCAGTGGTATGGTCGGGTCTTTGGGCTCGCGAGCAACCGCTACTTCGAAGTGCGCACCGATAGCTCCGCACTTAAAAGTAAAGTCCTGGTCAACCCCACCGAGACCGTCCGCCTACCGCTCAACGAGCCCCTGACACCCAACTCCCAGATTCAGGAGTTTCTCGATGTCAATCGAGGTGCAGGTGTACAGCACATCGCCCTACGGACCGGTGATATCCTCGGGTCGGTTGAGCACCTCCGCGCTCGGGGCTTACACTTTTTAGGTGTGCCCGCCTCCTACTACGACTGCCTTAGCGGGCGAAACGACCTGGAGGGAATCGACCCCGACCATCTGCACGACCTGGGTATCCTCGTGGACCGGGACGAGGCAGGCGGGCAACTGTTGCAGATTTTTACCAAAACGATCTTTGCCGAACCGACGCTCTTTTATGAGGTTATCGAACG
>JACMIX010000275.1 GCA_014380935.1 Gloeobacterales cyanobacterium ES-bin-141
CCGTACCGGGCACCGACCGATGGATGAATCCGACCGCGACGCGATTCGCTCCGTCATTCAACAGCAGCTCGAAGCCTTTCAAAATAACGACGCCGTTGCTGCCTTCGCCCTTGCCGCTCCCGAGATTCAGAGCAAATTTGAAACCCCTGAGAATTTCCTGTCGATGGTTCGGCAGTTTTATCAGGCGGTCTACCGGCCGCGCTCGGTGCTCTTTGAAGACCTGACGGACCTCGAAGCTTCTCCGGCTCAACCAGTTCTGCTGCTCGACCAGGGCGGCCAGGTCGTCAAGGTAGTCTACGTGATGCAAAAACAGCCCGACGGTTGCTGGCGGATTGCCGGTTGCTTGTGACCGAAAAACTGGGTGCAAGCCCCGTCCTTCTAGGACGGCTTTTTATCCTCTGATAGGCCAGGATAAAAACATGTTGGTACGAGAAGCGAAATTAAAGCCTTTCAGCTCTGCCGCTCAGTTTGGGGCGCTGGACGAAGCTATTCGCACGGCGCAATGCGTGCGCAATCGGTGTCTCAAGCACTGGATGGAGAACAGAGGCACAAGCAAAAACGACCTCCAAAGATTGTGCGCGGTACTGGCTCAAGATGCTGAGCAGCCATGGATGAAGAAGTTGAACGCTCATGCCAGGCAGGCGAGTGCTGAAAAAGCGTGGCAGTCAGTAGCCAACTTCTATAGACGATGCAAATCAGGCGAGAAAGAGAAAGGTTTTCCGAAGTTCAAGAAACATTCTCGCAGTGTCGAGTACAAAGTGTCTGGCTACAAGTTGTCTGACGATGCTCAGCAAATCAAGTTCACAGATGGGTTTGAGGCGGGCAGCTTCGACCTGTGGATGGACAGCGACGCCCGAAGGCTTATTGCCTCGTCCAAGCTGAATAGAGTGCGTGTTGTCCGTCGTGCTGATGGCTACTACGCTCAATTCTGTCTGGATATTGAGCGCATCGAGGCGGGTGAGTACACAGGCTCAGTAGCAGGCATTGACCTTGGACTGAAGTACTTCATCAAAGATTCCAAGGGTAGCGAGGTTGAGTGCCCCAAGTATTACCGCAAGATGCAAAAGCGGTTGAGGATGGCTCAGCGCCGTCTTTGCAAAAAGTTTCGTCGCACCAAGAAAGGAGAAAAGAAGCAGAGGCAGTCCAGTAACTACCACAAGCAAAGAGTGGTAGTCGGTCGCATCCATCTCAAGATTCAACGCCAGCGCAAAGACTTTGCTTTGAAGACGGCAAGGTGCGTAGTGAAATCTAACGATCTCGTGGCGTATGAAGATTTGAATGTGGCGGGCCTGGTTCGCAACAGCCACTTATCGAAGTCGATCAGCGATGCGGGATGGTCTACCTTCCGCAATTGGCTGGAGTACTACGGCAAGTTGTGGAGCAAGGTTGTGGTAGCGGTCAATCCTGCCTACACGACTCAAGATTGCTCAGGCTGTGGATATAGAGCCAGGAAATCACTCAGCACACGTACTCACAGTTGCTCCAGATGTGGATTGGAGATGTGTCGAGACGAAAACGCTGCTCTTAATATTCTGAAGAAGGGCATGGAGAAGGCAGGCATGGAGTACCAAAACAGTAGCGAAGGGCATTCGCAAACTGGCTCTAGGGTCGTTGGGACAACGACCCCTACGGAGCGAACGACTGGGAAGATGAACACCTCTGGCCTATTGGAGCAATCCAATAATCTAAGTGTTGTCGCTGAACCAGTAAGGGAATGCAGTGATGCTTCCTGAATCCCCGAGACTTCAGGCCGGGGAGAATGTCAACCCGACAAATCTCGAAACTGGTTTCCTCGTTAATCAGGCGTTAACTAAAGCTTTTTCTGCCGTTCACGCACATGCACTACTGTGACCACGGTCCCATAACACTTGGATGTGAACCAATGGCTTTATCGAGACGCCAGTTTATTGGCCGGGCTGGTCTTTTTGGCATCGCGGCAGTTGCCCCGTTACAGGCTCTCTACGCACGCCCGGCGCGTGCCCAATCTTTTACCGTAGCGGGTTTCGGTCCGCTCGTTCCTGACCCGGCAGGCATCCTGGATCTACCGGCCGGATTTACCTATCGCAGCCTCTCGTCCCGCGGCGAAACGATGAGCGACGGTACTCTCGTCGCCAGCGGCCACGACGGCATGGCCACCTTCCGCGGTAAAGGTGCCACCACGATCTTGATTCGCAACCACGAGCTGAGCCCGACCTCCAGCACAGCCGTCGTCGCGCCGAACGGACAGACCTACGACCCGCTCTGCAAAGGCGGCACGACGACCCTGGTGATTGCCCCCGGTCCGGAGCGTCAACTGGTCAGCCACTACACCTCGCTCGCCGGCACCTACCGCAACTGCGCGGGCGGCCCGACGCCCTGGGGTTCTTATATCACCTGCGAAGAAGACACCTCGACACCGGCCACCACTTCGACGGTTTCTGCTTTCCACGGCTACAACTTCGAAGTGCCCAGGCTCGCTCCGGGAGCGGTCACCCCGGTACCGCTTGTCGCGATGGGTCGCTTTAACCACGAAGCGATCGCCGTCGACCCGGCGACCGGCATCGTCTACCAGACCGAAGACCGCGGCGACAGCCTCTTCTATCGCTTTATACCCACCCAGCCACGCAACCTGGCAGCGGGCGGCGTGCTCGAAGCAATGCGCATCGTGGGCCAGCCCCAGGTCAATACCAAGAACGGCTTCCCGGTCAACCAGGTGTTCCAGGTCGATTGGGTGCGCATCGACGAGCCGAACCCGGCCACGGATACCGTGCGTGCCGAGGGCTTCTCCAAAGGAGCCGCTCTCATCTCCCGCGGTGAAGGGGCCTTCTACGCCAATGGCGAGATTTATTTCGTGAGCACAAACGGCGGCACCGCGAGCAGAGGCCAGGTCTGGCGCTATATCCCCGGCGCAACCGCCGCTGAGGGAGGCACGATTGAGCTATTCACCGAGCCCAACAACTCCGCCATCCTCGACGGTCCCGACAACATTGTCGTTGCTCCCTTCGGCGATCTGCTGCTGATGGAAGACGGCTCCTCGACCCAGTTCGTAGTCGGCGTCACTCCCCAGGGCGGGCTTTACCAGTTTGCCCGCAACGCCGCGAGCACCTCTGAGTTTGCCGGGGGCTGCTTCTCGCCCGATGGTGAAACCTTCTTCGTCAACGTTCAAAGCCCCGGTGTCACCTTTGCCATCTGGGGTCCCTGGGCAAACCGCGTCTCATAGCCTGGTGGGCAGGTTACTAAAAACTTGCTAGCCCTTGAGTCTGGGGATGGGTCAAGACCCACCCCCTTTTTTGATAGCTCGGATTAGCCTGGATAAGCAAAACCGATCACAAGCCGTGAACTTCAAGGCCTACTTGTTTTTGGGAATTTCCTCGGTGAGCGCGATTGCGGCAGTCGGCTCGGTTTTTGAACTGGCTTCCAGGTGCAGCATCGGTGACGCCCTCGAAGAGCTGGTCAACGTGTACCAAGGGTTCCGGCACAACTCCTTATTCACGGCGCGGCGATGGGTGCTTGACTCTCAAGGGCGGTGTGCGTGAAGTACTCGCGGCAGAAGCCTTTGCCACTCCCGAGATTCAGAGCAAATTTGAGACGCCTGAGAATTTCTTATCGATGGTCCGGCAGTTCTATCCGGCGGTCTACCGACCACGCTCGGTGCTCTTTGAAGACCTGACTGTGCTGGAGGCCATGCCCGCCCAACCGGTCCTGCTCCTTGACCAGAACGGCCAGGTGGTCAAGGTCGTCTACGTTATGCAAAGACAGTTCGACGGATGTTGGCGCATTGCCGGTTGCATTTGACTACGACAAATCCGAGAGCAGTTATTTCCGTTAATCGCAAGTTAATCAAAGCTTTTTCTACTGTTCATTAACGTACCCTACCGTGACTAGGGTTCCATCAGATTCGGATGCGAGAACAACCATGGCTTTATCGAGACGTCAGTTTATCAACCGGGCAGGCCTGTTTGGCATGGCTGCCGCTGCACCCTTGCAAGCTCTTTTTGCCCGCGCCGCCCAGGGGCAAACCACCAGCGGTGTTGGTTTTGGTCCCCTGCTCCCCGATCGCTACGGCCTGCTTGACCTGCCCGCC
>JACMIX010000276.1 GCA_014380935.1 Gloeobacterales cyanobacterium ES-bin-141
ATTGCCCAGTTCTTTGCAACCCCCGTTCTGGGTGCGCTCTCGGACCGTTACGGCCGTCGCCCGGTGCTGCTCCTTTGTATCCTGGGGACAGCTGTGGGGTACTTCATGTTCGGCCTTGCCAATAGCCTATGGCTATTGTTCCTCTCACGAATCATCGATGGAATTACCGGGGGAGTTATTGCCACGGCCCAGGCCTACATCGCCGACACTTCAACTGCCGAGGAGCGCACCAAGAATTTTGGTCTTATCGGAGCTGCTTTCGGGTTGGGGTTTATCCTTGGTCCTGCCCTGGGGGGAGCGCTTGCGAGCATCAATCTGAACCTGCCGGTCTTCTTTGCAGGTACACTCGCGCTACTCAATACGGTCCTGGGCTACTTCACTCTCGATGAGTCGCTCAGCCCGGACCAGCGAAGACCCTTTGGCCTGTCAGACCTCAATCCCTTCAAGCAACTGGGTGCCCTCGCCCGCGATACGCGTGTGCGGGGCCTGGTATTGGGATTCTTCATCTTCAACTTTGCCTTCGCAGGCTTCACCAGTGTCTTCGCTATTTTCCTGCGCGATCGTTTTGGCTGGGGTCCGGCCCTCTCGGCCGGGATCTTCGCCTTCATCGGCCTTGTTTCTGCTGCTGTGCAGGGCGGTCTCATCCGTAAACTACTGCCTGCTTTCGGCGAGGCACGGCTCGCGGTGGCAGGGTTGGTATTCATTGCCGCCGCTTTTGGATTGGGAGCGCTTGTGCCTGCCGATGCCGGTATCCTGCTCTACCCAACTCAGGGTCTTCTCGCCCTCGGAGTCGGCCTCACGATTCCCTCGCTGCGGGGGCTCATCTCCAACCGCGTCCTGGCTAACGAGCAAGGCCGGGTGATCGGGGGCTCTCAGAGCCTGGCAAGCCTCGCACAGGTGATCGGACCCCTGTGGGCGGGCTGGACCTTCGACAACCTGGGTATTTTGACTCCTATTTGGTCAGGAGCTTTGTGGGTACTTGTTGCCCTAGCCTGCATTGTTCCTAGCTTGCGCACTACTGCTCAGAGGACCGAGTGAAGGGTCTTGCTAAAAAACTGACTTGAAGAGGCTATGCAACATTGGTGAGACTTTGAAGTGACATGTGAGTCGGTTGCAAGGAGTCTTTTGATGTGTTAGCGGGATTTCTGCTGAGCTAGAGTCTGCTCGACTTGCTGAAGACGCTGTCGGGTCAATTTCTCCAGACAGGTGAGGTAGACCGTCGTGGATAGTGTGCCGCCGGTGTAGTAACTGCGCTCAAAGGCACAATGAGCATCACGGAATTTGATCCAGGCTTGCTGTGACTCAGTAAGTAAGTACTTTTGTTCGTTCGCAATATTCAGACTGATTTGTTGGTAAGCCTGATTAAGTTCCCGGTCAACTTTGTCAGCGGCTTGTCCGGCACAAAAATTGATTTGAGCTTGCGTGGTAGCCGCATCGCATTCTTGCTTGTTGTCTTGAACCTGGGCCAATGCAGGCCGTAATTCACAAGTTACGATACTACCCATTAATCCCACTGCCATCGTCAAGGCGTAGTTCAGCCGCCCATGTCTTCTCACCGGCAGTACCCCAGAGCGTGTCGAGACTACTGTATCGTCTCCGGGACTCATTACCTGAGCGCGACTGCACTTGCAGGAATTGATGCCTGGATGGGTGGTGAGGCACCAACTCGAACACGACCGGTACTCAGTGCCCTGCCTGGGTGTGACAGGGCACTGAGGGTTTAGCCTGCGACTGGAGCTTTGTCTGCGTTGGCGATCTCGGCTACTGGGTCAGCAACGTACTCGAACGTAGGAGCGCTGTTCCAGGGACCACGCTCGTCCTGGCCATTGGTGGACAGGTTGTAGTAGACACGTACCGTCTCGTCGGGTGTGATGCCGCCGAACAGGGGATCGGTTAGTTTACCGAGTGAGTCGAGCGCTTTCATGAACATCTGGGTGTGTGAGATCTCACGGGTGAGCAGATGTACCAGGGTCTGTTTGGTACCCTCGTCGGTTGCCAGTTTAATCAGCGCTTCGTAGGTTTGACGTGCGCCAGCCTCGGCTGCAATGTTGGCACGCAGGTCACGCACGACGTCGCCGCCCTCGTTGACGTAGCTGGCCGTCCAGGCACTACCCTGGGAATCGAGCAGGTGAGGTCCTACCCCGCGCACAGCGAACAGCGTGCTCTTGTAAGCATCGGTCTGATCGACGTTCTTGGTGTGAGCCTCGATGAGCCTACCAACCATCTCCAGGTGCCCGAACTCCTCAAGGGCAATATCCTGAAGCATGTCCTTGATGCCGGGGTGCTCGACATGAAATGACTGGGTCCAGTACTGTAAGGCAGCAGTGAGCTCACCGGTTGCGCCTCCGAACTGCTCAAGCAGTAGTTGAGCAAATTTGGGATTTGCCTCGTCCACGGTAACAGCGTGGATTGGTTCTTTTTTGTGAAAAAACATGAAGTCTCCCCTGCAATTTTTGGGTATTGTGTGAATTCAAAACGCACCTGACGGTGGAATTTTTGAGTAATGCGGTAAATTCGTTACATATGCACTCTATTGGAAATCAGAGAGTTAACAATCTTCTCAAAGACTGATCTAGTAGAGTTCTGTAGGAGCACTTTTTGGGAGTGGATGGCATCAGTAATTCCTGTCCTGCAATCCTGGGGCTCGTAGTGACGCTCACCAAACCAGGGTCTACTTGTCGTCGTGCCCCAATTGGGTACAGACTGCAAAAAGATATCAAGTACCGAGAACCGCCTAAAAGTTATGCCCAAGATCGGTCTGCCCTGCCTGCTCACGGTCGCGTTGTATTTTGCCATTGCTGTGACGCCTGTTCACTGTCCGGTTTACGCCGGACAACTGCCCAGTGGTGAGACATTCTTCGAGCGCTCGCCTTTCCTGACCCGCGCATCGACCAACAACAATAGCGCAGCCTATAATATCGCCCGTTATTCTTTCGAGGTGCGTGTACCCGCCGATAGTGGGGAACCACTCGGCACCCTCGCCATCACACTTCCATCCAGAGCAGGCCGGATTACCTTCCCCGAACCGGGTATGGTCAGCGCGGTTGATGGAGCCGGACAGCCTGTTCCCTTCAAGTTTCAAAAAGACGGTCAAACCTTTCGGCTCACATTTGAGCGGCCAATCCCACCCGGTCAAAGACTGACCATCCAGCTCTACCCGATGCGCAACCCCCGTATCGGTGGCCGGTATGCATTCGCATTCGAGGCCGCCCCGGCTGGACCCAGTCCCCGCGCTCAGTTTATCGGCTTTGGCGAGTTCATTTTGATCGAGGGCGGCGGCAAGTGATGCGCATTTGCCCATCAATCTCAGAATGTTTGCGAAATTGCACAGAAAGTTACATGTTATCTGGACGACAAAGCCTACACTCACAGGGAGGATTTTGATCTTGAGGAGAAACCTGTGACTTTGAGCCGTTACCTGGCTAAAAAGACCGTTGCCGATTTGCAAACCGAAGCGACCGATGGCGAGGTCCTGCGCCGCAGTCTGGGTCCGCTCAACTTGCTGGGCCTGGGTATTGGAGCGATCATCGGGGCCGGGATCTTCGTGCTGACCGGTACAGCGGCAGCTCAGTACGCCGGGCCTGCGATTGTCCTGTCTTTTATCCTGGGGGCCATCGCCTGTGCTTTTGCCGGACTGTGCTACGCCGAGTTCGCCGCGCTGATACCGATTGCCGGGAGCGCCTACACCTATGCCTATGCCACACTCGGCGAGTTGTTCGCCTGGATTATCGGCTGGGACCTGATTCTTGAATATTCACTTGGGGCTGCCACAGTCGCGGTCGGCTGGTCGGGGTACATCGTGAGTTTCCTGCGCGACCTGGGTATCGTGATCCCGCCGCAATTAACTGCCGCTACCGGCACCGTGCTCACCCTTGCCGATGGCACCACGGCCACGGCCCTGTTTAATCTACCCGCCCTGCTAGGGATCCTCGCAGTCACTGCCCTGCTGGTCGTAGGTGTACGCGAATCGGCCAGTCTCAACGGCATCATCGTCATCATCAAGGTTGCGGTGATCCTGGCTTTCCTGGCTTTTGGCGTCTCGCACGTCGATGCAGCCAACTGGGTTCCTTTCATTCCCGAGAACACCGGAAAGTTCGGCGAATATGGCATCAGTGGTATTCTGCGCGGAGCCGGGGTGATCTTCTTTGCCTACATCGGCTTCGATGCCGTCTCAACTGCCGCCCAGGAAGCGAAGAATCCTCAAAAAGACATGCCCATCGGCATCCTCGGCTCGCTCTTTATTTGTACAGTCCTCTATATATTGGTTGCCGGAGTGCTGACGGGCCTGGTTCCCTACCAGTCTTTGAATGTACCGGATCCGATCGCTGTAGGTGTGGATGCGATCGGCCTTGCCTGGCTTGCCGCAGTGGTCAAGATTGGCGCTATTTTCGGCTTGAGTTCGGTGATGCTCGTGCTCACCTACGGTCAGACCCGCATCTTCTTCACCATGGCCCAGGACGGCCTGATGCCGGCTTTATTCAAGAGCTTACACCCACGATTCAAGACCCCTCATGTGGCGACAATTATGCTGGGAACGATCGTCGGGATCGTGGCAGCCCTCACTCCTATCAGTGTTCTAGGTGAACTGGTCAGCATCGGCACCCTTTTCGCCTTCATCGTTGTGTGTGCCGGGGTGCTCTACCTGCGCAACGCCCAGCCGGACCTGCCCCGGCCCTTCCGCTGCCCGCTCGTTCCCTTCGTCCCCATCGCCGGTATCCTCAGCTGCCTGTACCTGGTCAGCGGCCTGCCCTGGGAGACCTGGCTGCGCCTGATAATATGGCTTGCAATTGGGATGGTTTTCTACTTCGTGTATGGCCGGGTCAACAGCACTCTGCTCAAGAAAAGTAGAGTTTAGAGTTCTGGCGAGCCGGTTTGAAGGGGAGTGACACTACGTGGAAGTCCGTATCTTGCTTCTAGTTACCAGGCGTGGGAGACATTCATGTGGCCTAGAACAGAACTGATCGATTTGCTCGGTATCAAGCACCCCATCATTCAGGCTCCGATGGCAGGCGCTTCCACGCCTGAGTTGGTCGCTGCCGTTTCTAATGCAGGAGGTCTTGGATCGTATGGCGGCGCGGCCACTCCCCCAGCTAAGCTCCGCCAGATTATCCGGCAAATTCGAGAGTTAACCGACCGACCCTTTGCAGTTAATTTGTTTGCACCAGCAGTTGAAGCGTATCAACAGGTGCCTGAGCAGCAAACACAAATGTCCGAGCTATTAGCACAATGGCACAACGAACTAAACGCCGGACCTGTTCCCGAGCCAATACCAATACTAGGACCGTTCGTAGAGCAATTTAATGTCCTGCTCGAGGAGAAAATACCTGTCTTTAGTTTCCACTTTGGACCCGCACCAATTCAGGCAATTCGTGACATGCACTCGCTCGGTTCCTGTGTGTTGGCCACTGCCACAAATGTTCGTGAAGCACAAACTCTTGTCGAAGCAGGAGTCGATATCATCATTGCCCAGGGCTTTGAAGCAGGAGGTCATCGCGGGACCTTTGCCGTACCTTACGAACACGGATTGATTGGAACAACAGCGTTGGTGCCACAAGTAGCTGATGCGATATCAGTTCCGGTCGTCGCAGCGGGCGGCATCATGGATGCACGTGGAATAGTTGCTGCATTTGCACTCGGGGCAAGCGGGGTACAGATGGGAACTGCCTTTCTCGCCTGTCCTGAGAATAATATCCCAGAAGTTTACAGGCAGGCGGTGCTCAATTGTAAGGACGAAGATACGGTTATCACTGGAGTGTTTTCAGGTAGACCCGCCAGAGCAATACGAAATCGATTTATACGTGAGATGGAAAATCACAAGGATAAGGTGCTGCCATTTCCGGCTCAGATGTCTATAGGGCGGGTTTTGCGCCAGACTTCTGCTCAACAATCAAGTCCAGATTTTGTCAGCATGTGGTCAGGACAGGGAGCAGCATTAGCCGAAGCTCGCCCGGCGGGCGAACTGATCCACAAGATGATCCAGGAATTTCGAGCCGTGACGGCTTCTTTACAAGTGAAATAAAATGCTAATACTTCTTCTGCTCATCTTTTCTTTCGTACACTTGCCGCAGAAGCATTCTGCCGATGGGAATGTCAGATGATGCAGGGAGCCAGCTGTGTTACATCCATCGTTAGATATCTGGTTGACCAGGCTTAAGTACCACCTAGGAGCAAGCCCAGTCTGCCCTGCTGCGCTGTACCGCTCCGGTCGAGACTGGCTGCGAACAGCACTAGTTCGCCACTCAAACGTCTCAGGCAACCCTGCAACTGTGCGCAGGTTCTCGCAACCTGATATGCTTCCTCCTCCGTAGGGGACCAGTACTCCGGTGCGTTCGGGCCAAAGTCAACCGGGTGGTAGAGCAACTGTCGCTCGGTTCGGAACCAGTCGGTACTGGTGACATCGAGCCAGAGTTGATGGGTCGCGTGGATGTGCAGTCGGTTGAAATCCGCTGCCGTTCCAAGGCACACTCCTTTGTCCGGTTCCAGGACTGGTGAAGCACTTATAACTCCGCTCTGCAGGGCAGCAAAAAAATCTGTCATCTTGAGTCCGAACCCGATAAATTCTCGGGCCACGGAGAATGCTCCGGGCTCGGGCTCGATGCGGCAGGCGCTCCAGAAGCTTTGCCAGAGTTCAACAAAATGAGCCCGAGTATCCACTCCCTCAAGCCAGTCCCTGAACCGGCGTAGAGCCGCTGGGGTACTTGGGGGCAGATTATCTGGGTCTGGATCTGCATGGGTCAGAGCTGCGATAGGTGTAAGCTCGAGGCCGAATTCGTAGAACTCGGTAAGGGCGTAGACGCTGGGAATCTCCCCGTGTACTAGCTTTAGCAGTGTGGCAAGCCAGCGCCACTCGCCCTGCAAGCCGCCTACCAATTGCAGGCAGGCAACCGGAATACCGCGTGCCTCCAGGCCCGTGACCAGGAAGTGACGGATGGAGGTGTCCCACTCGGGGAGAACTACTGCGATGTTCTGGGCGCTTCCCGTTGTCGTCCACATCTCAACCAGATCCAGTGCCCCCTGCCACATTTCGGGCCGGTGGGTAAAGAGCCGGATTTGCGGTGCGGGAAATGTGACCGCCCGCCCCCGTAGCAACTCGGGTAACGCCCGGGCCAGTGCCTCCCAAGCATGATCCATCGCGCCCAGGCTCTGGGTCGAGACCGGGTCCAGACTCTCAAGGAGCGTGGTAGGGTCCCGTTCGCAGGTGACATACAGCACAACCTGGTCCTTGAAAGCCCGCAAAAGGGCACGACCCGTTGGGTTGCTCCTGTGCAGGTCGTCCCAGAGCCAGACCGGGAACCGCTCCCGCACCGCACCGCAAAAGTCCGGTTCACCGAGCAGTCCCTGCTCGAAGAGGTCAAGCTGTAACCCGGTATCGAGCTTTCCCCGGCTCAGACCTTTCTGCCTGTACAGCTGGAGCAGCGTACCGAGTGGCCGGGCAAAGACGCCCGTCCGCTCGGTCGCGTCCTCGATATCCAGGCGGTGCGCGTGCATCGCCTCGTGATAGAGCTGCAATTGCCGGGCCAGTTGTGGACGTGTCCGGTTCATGCGCGCGAACGCCGTCTCAAGCTCGGGCTCCTCCATGAGCAGTTGGACGAACCCGGCGTAACAACCTGCCGGGCTTAAAAACTGAGGAGTCACGGGTGCGAAACCCTGGCCGCATCGCCACCGCTCTAAGAGTTCCCAGTACTCGCTCAACCAGTGGCGCACCCAGCCGGCCCAGGTTCGCACATGCGGGGTCGCTCCTGTCCGGTTGTGCCACTGAACCTGAGTCTCGGGACTCTCGACGCAAACAAGCACCCGGTCGGTACCTGGAAGACTTGACCACAACCGCTGCAGATGGCTGGTCTTGCCCGTGGCCGTGGTACCGACAAAACCGTGCGTGCCTGCCTGAATGGTGAAGTCTGATGCGGACATTGAAGCTCTGTGTGTGTTCTGTTGTTAGGGGGACCATCCGACTATCCCTGACCCGACTTCCACAACAGGAATTTTATGAGTCCTTCAACTAACCTTACTTTAATCCTGGGCGGTGGCTTCACCGGACTGTTCACCGCTTTACATATGCGGCATTTAAGTTGTCCCGGCTCGATTGTCCTCGTTGACCGGCAGGACCGATTTATCTTCAAGCCCCTGCTCTATGACTTTTTGAGCGGAGAACTCGACACCGACCAGGTCTGGCCACGCTACAATACGCTCCTACACGACAGCGGCATCTCCTTTGTGCAGGACACGGTCAACTCTATTGACTTAGATGGACGACAGGTGGAGATGCGCTCGGGGTTGCGCTACACCTACTCGCATCTGGTACTGGCCCTCGGCAGCACAATCGGCTATTTCGGTACCGAGGGCGCACAGGAAAATAGTTTCCCGTTTCGCACTGGAGAGGACGCAGTGGCCCTGGGTACACATCTGCGCATGCAACTTCAACGTGCCACCCAGACTCCAGACTCCGAGCGTCTACCGCTCCTGACCGTGGCAGTGATCGGTGCGGGTCCCGCGGGCGTGGAACTGTCCCTCACCCTGGCTGATCTGTTGCCGGAGTGGTATCAGGACCTGGGAGGCAATCCGGGCCAAATTCGTGTAGTGCTGATCAACCGGGGCGAGGAGATCCTCGAAGGTGACATCAACAGCCGCCTGCGCGACAAGGCCAGGACTGCTATGCACCAACGGGCCGTACCGGTCGAGCTTCTGAGTGGGGCTGCGGTCAGTGCGGTCCGCACCGGTAGTGTGGAATTCAAGCGTGGTGAGGAACACGGCTCCCTTCAAGCTGCGACGTGCATC
>JACMIX010000277.1 GCA_014380935.1 Gloeobacterales cyanobacterium ES-bin-141
AGATACTCGCGCCGACAGTCGCGCACCTCGGCGTAACCGCACATCATCTCCAGGCGCGAGCGCTCGTACTGTCGGCGGTGCTCCTGGGCACGGGCGGCTGCCTCGGCCGCTTCCACCGGGTCGATTGGCGCGGCGACGATTGCTCCGTCATCGAGCACTTCGATGGCTCCGACTTCTTCCAGCCGGTCGAGTGCGTGGGTGAGTTTCGATTGCGAGAGTTCAAGAGCCGACTGCAACGCTTCGAGGGCGACCGGTGCTTCCGACTCACCAATCCACTCGGCAACCGGTTCGATCTCATCCGCAGTGAGCGACCCACTCCCGGCAAAGTACCGACGAACCCCGAGGTCTTGCGGGCAATAAAACAGCACGGCTTCTGCCCGCTCACCATCTCGCCCGGCGCGGCCAATCTCCTGATAGTAGGAATCGAGTGAGCCGCTGATGTCGTAGTGGTAGACAAACCGGACATTCGGCTTGTCGATGCCCATACCGAAGGCAGTGGTTGCCACGATCACCTGGGTGGCATCGTCCATGAAGGCGGTCTGCCGTTCGGCGCGTTCGTGAGCCGAGAGCCCGGCGTGGTAGGCAGCAGCCGGAGTACCCTGTGCGTTCAGGGCATCGGCCAGTTCCTCGGTGCACCTGCGAGTTGCGGCGTAGACGATGCCCGGCTTTTGGGCGCGACCGACAGCCGCCAGGAATGCGGCCTGCTTTTCTGCCTGGTCCTGAAAAGTCTCGACTCCGAGCCAGAGATTGGGGCGGTCAAAGCCGCGCACGATCTGGCTTGCCTCGCGCATCCCGAGGCGAGAAACGATTTCTTCGCGCACCGGCGGGGCGGCAGTCGCTGTGAGGGCGAGCACCGCCGGGTGGCCGAGTGCTTCGATTACCTGACCGAGTTTCAAGTAGTCGGGCCTGAAGTCGTGCCCCCATTCACTGACGCAGTGGGCTTCATCGACGACGAAGAGCGAAGGTTTGAGCGACCGCAGGTGTTCGAGCGTTTCCTCGTTACCGAATTGCTCGGGTGCCAGGAACAAAAATTCCAGCTCTCCCGAGGCGTATTCAGCCAGGGCTTCCTCACGTTCACCAGTATTGAGAGTCGAATTGACCAGCGCGGCAGCCGGGAGCGGACGCTCGGCAATCGCCGCAACCTGGTCGCGTTGGAGAGCAATCAGGGGTGAGATGACCAGGGTCGGCCCATCGATCAGCAGGGCAGCAAGTTGATAGATGGCCGACTTTCCGGAGCCTGTCGGCATAACGGCGAGGGTGTCGCGTCCGGCGAGGACTGATTCAATGGCCTCCAACTGGCCGGGCCGCAGTTGCTCGTATTCAAAAAGTTCAGACGCCAGTTGCTGAATGCGCTTTACATCAACGCGTTTCAAAAATTACATCCTCAATGGCTGGGCTGGATTGCTATTTTTTGCGGTCGTTGCTGAGAGCCTGGGTGAGCATCAGGGTGGCGGCCCCGAGAGAAGCAACGAGGGCAGGTTTGGCGAGCGGGCTTTTGTCGAGCCAGTCGAAGAAGCTCGGGATCACCAGATTGCGGTACTCGCCGTCAGCCCGATTAAAGGCCGGGTCCGATTCAACCGGTTCAAAGAGATTGTTGGGGTCGGTCTCGGCTTTCGGCTTTTTGCTGTGCTGCAGAGGAATGGCAAAAACGGCCATCAAGCTATCGACCAGCGACGGAGACAGGCGCTGTGCCAGGTCGAGCACGCGGCCCGTGTCGCCCACGGTCATCTCGCGAATCGGGTTCTCCGCCGCATACAAGACAGCATCAACCACGATGTCAGGCGAGTAGAAGGGTGGCACCGAGGTCGGCTTCACCCCGATTTTGGTGCGCGCATTGTCGTAGAAAGGCGTGTTGATCACAGAGGGCAAGATCTCCGTGATGCTCACCGGTACCTTGTCGTACATCAACTCGACTCTGAGCGATTCGAGAAACCCCGCAGCACCATGCTTGGCGGAGGCGTAGGCACTCTGTAGCGGTAGAGCGCGCCGGGCTTCTACCGAGGAGATGCTGATAAAGGCACCGCCATCATCCTTCAAGTGCGGTAGAGCCACCATCGCCCCGTATACTTGTCCGAGCAGGCCCACCTCGATTACTCGCTTAAACTCTTCCGGTGTGGTGTCCATGAAGCGGCCGATAACCGCCGTCGCTGCCGCGTGCACCCAGGTATCCAGCCGGCCATAAACACTGATCACCTTGTCGGCTACCGACTTCACCTGCTCAAAATCAGCCGCGTCCGCTCTGACTGCCACTGCCTGAGCGCCGAGCAGTTCGATTTCCTCAACCAGGGAGGCAAGCCCCGACTCGCTGCGTGCCGCGACGACGAGCCTTGCTCCGCGCCGGGCAAATTCGAGGGCGGAACCGCGGCCAATGCCGCTCGACGCTCCAAAGACGACAACCACTTGCTGAGACACCGGTTTGAGTTGCATAAACATCGCTCGCGACAATCAATCACAAACTACCTTCTGCCGCCAACGGGTAGCCTCAGCCTC
>JACMIX010000278.1 GCA_014380935.1 Gloeobacterales cyanobacterium ES-bin-141
GCCTCCGAGGAAGCAGAACACGCGGTCGGCAAATACATCGGCGACCTGACCTCGGAGGGGTGGCAGGTAACCTCGGCCAAAGTGACCCGGCTTGGACCCTAGATGTCCGGCAGGTTCCAGAACTGCAGGGCTGCGGCACAAAGTGTACTGACTCCGTAAGGGATGGCTTCATCTCCGCAATCAAAGCCCGGGTGGTGCAAGGGATGATTGATCCCCTGACCCACCCCGAGCCTGAACATCGTTCCCGGAACATGCTCGGTGAGTACGGCAAAATCCTCCGCACCCATGGAAGGCTCCGGAAGAATATACAAGTGTTCCGGTCCGAAGGTGTCGCGAACGCAACTTTCGACCAGATAGGTCAGGCGCGGGTCGTTAATGAGCGAGGGAGTGCCGCCTGAGTAGTTGAGCCGGTACTGGGCTCCGAACGCAGCGCAAGTCTGGGCAATGATCTGCTCAATCCAGATTGGTAGGTTGGCGCGCGTCTCGGGATCGAGCGAGCGCACCGTGCCGGTAAGTGTTACGTGATCACAAATAATATTCGGCGCGCGCCCACCCTTGATCTGACCAATCGTGAGCACCACAGGTCGCAGGGGATTGTGCATGCGGCTGATGCCCTGCTGCAAACTGGTCATGATGTTGGCCGCAACCCAGATGGCGTCAACTGCCTCGTGGGGGCGGGCTCCGTGACCCGAGCGGCCCAGGACCTCGATTTCGAGTGCGTCGGCCGCGGCGGTGAAGACACCCGTGCGGGTACCGATGATCCCGGTCGGCAAGCTCGGCAGGCAGTGCAGTGCAAAGAGCGCATCGACGACCGGGTCGCGCAGGACACCAGCCTGCAAGAGCCATTGGGCACCTTCGGAGGTCTCCTCGGCGGGCTGGAACAAGAACTTGACCTGACCCGGCAGGAGTTCGCGCAACCGGGTCAGTACCATGGCCGTTCCCAGAGCGATCGTGGTATGCAGGTCGTGGCCACAGGCGTGCATGACGCCATTCGCCTGCGACTGGTGAGGTAAACCCGTCTGCTCGACAATCGGCAGCGCATCCATATCGGCACGGATGCCGATGGTGCGAGAATCCTTCCCCTGGCCATACAGCATGGCAACTACACCGGTGCGGCCAACCTGGGTATGCACCTCGAGTCCTAGCTCGGTTAGAACAGTCGCGACACAAGCAGCCGTCTGGTATTCCTGGCCACTCAGTTCGGGGTGCGCATGCAAGAAGCGGCGCAGGGAAACCAGACGCGGCAATACCGCGTCGGTCTCGCGCCGAATTGCCTCAGACAGTGTCAGGGTATTCATGTCCTCAGCTTAAGCGTGATCAACTGTGGAGTTTGTCCTGAGGTGAACATTAAAGGTCGGCTCGGACAGTGAAAGTCGCACGCTGTCATGGCGCTTCCCGGGGCTGGTGTATAATTTCGGCAATCGTTGGGATGGTTTAGTAACTGATAAGGCCGGGGTTCATGCAGTTTCCTGAGTACTCTGGTTGATGGGTGATACTCGCGTTGAGACCATGGACGGCCCGATGCAAAAGATCTTGTTGATCTCCGACGGACACGGTGAAGACTGGGTTGCGGCTCAGATAGCGCATCACCTGCACCACCCTCAGTCCAGGGTATGTCTTGAATTGATGGCCTTACCCATGGTCGGAGACGGCCATAGCTACGAGCAGGTCGGCGTGCCGGTGGCGCTATCGACACGTAATTTACCCTCGGGAGGGTTTACCTTCAAGACCGTGCGCGGATTGTTGCTCGATGTCCAGGCTGGACTTGGAAGCTACGGACAGTACCTGCTCAACTCGGCCCTTGAACTAGCCCGCTGGGCTGACCTCATCATCGCGGTCGGTGACATTTTGCCCATGGGTGTGGCCTGGCTGACCGGCAAGCCCTTCGTGTTCATCGGCTGTACCAAATCCGACTACTACACAGCCGGGGCTCATAGCTGCTACCATCCCTGGGAGCGAGTGCTGATGCAATCGCCCCGCTGCTTGCACACGTTTACCCGCGATGCGATTACCTGTAAAAACCTGCGTCTGCACCACATTCCGGCCAGCTATTGGGGCAACCCGATGATGGACGGGCTTGAAGTTTCCTCAGATACAACCCAAGATCACTCAGGTCAGGTCCGCATCGGTCTGCTGCCGGGCTCCCGGCCCCAGGAAGCCCAGCGCAATCTGATCGAGATGCTTGCTTGTCTGCCAGAGATATGCGAGCACAGTCAAAAGCCGGTTCACTTCGAAGCTGCCATCTCGGCTGGGCTGAGTCTGGAGAGCTTTTATCAGCTTGCCCGCTTGAGCGGCTGGCAGAGGCTATCCGACCACCAGCTCATTCGGGCCAACACAGTCGTCCATCTCGAGTACGCGAGCTTCAGTCGCATCCTGCACGGCTCGGATTTACTGATTGCCATGGCTGGTACAGCCACCGAGCAGGCAGTTGGCCTGGGCAAGCCAGTTGTAACGATTCCCGGACAGGGTCCCCAGTTCACCCGCCGATTCGCTCGTCTCCAGCGCCAGTTGCTCGGCGAATCGGTGCTGGTAGTCGAAGCACCCCGTACGCGCCTTCCCAAGGCCGTTTCGAGCACGGTATGGTCGGTCCTGCACGACCGGACCCGACTCGCCATCATCGGCGACAATGGCCGCCAACGTATGGGCAGGCCGGGAGCGGCTCACCAGATTGCCCAGTATGTGCTTGCCCAGCTTCCTCAACCAGTCCGGGACGTTCCCCGGTCGTGCAACTAGTTGTCTCATTCCGGCATACCCGTGGGGAGATGGACCTGGTTCACCCAGGGCTGGCAGTTTTTCAAGCAGCCCACTGTCTGGCGGTTGTGCGTGGGTCGCTGGATCTCAGACTGGGGCGACGCGGTCCATATTCTGGCCTTTAACTGGCTGGTGATTCAGCAAACCGGCTCCGCCGGAGCGGCGGGTTTGTGCTCGGCTGTGTGGCTGGTCGGACAACTGGTTGGGGGCATACCGGGTGGCTGGCTTGCTGATCGCTACAGTGCGTGGAAGCTGCTGCTGGTAAGTTACCTGCTGCACGCTGCGGTTATCGGCGGCTTTACGCTGCTGTGCGTGTTGACGAAACCGGATCTCACCGCGCTGTGGACCGTCTCGCTCGTGCTGGGGCTACTCGGTGCCCAGATTGACCCGGCCCAGCGTTCGCTCATCAAGCGACTCTTTCCAGGCGATCAGGAGCTCGCGCGTGTAAACAGTCTGATGACTGGCGGCGGGGCTCTGACTCAAGTCAGCGGACCATTGCTCGCGGGCCTGCTATTGACTGTGCTACCGGTGTGGACAGCATTCGCCGCCAACGCCCTTACTTTTAGCCTGGCTGCGCTCACCCTCGTAGGCGTCAGGGCTGAACGCGGCCCGCAGGAGCGCCCGGCCTCCCCGGTGTCCGCGGTCCAGGGCTCGCTACTTCAGCAATTGCGACCTCTGAGAACCGTTCTTGTGTGTACAGCCGTGTTCGTGCTGGGACCTGCTCCTCTATTGGTCTCCTTTCTACCCTTCTATGTCCAGCAGGTCCAGGGATGGTCTATTGAGGTCCTGGGCTTTCTGGAAGCGGCACGTTGGGGAGGATTAGGGGTGGGTATCTTGTTGGGTTCTGTGTGGCTCACGCGCATCACCAACTTGCAGGCAGTCGCGCTCAGTACCCTGGCAAGTCTTGCTTTTCCACTCCTGGGTCTGGTTGTGGGAGGCCCCTGGCCCTGGCAGGTTTTCTGCCTGGCCTGCATCGGGGGGGTGGCCGGTTTCAGTTACGTGTGCCTCAATCAACTGTTTTTGCAATCCGTGGATGAACAGTGGGTAGGGCGGGTAACCGGGGCGCTTTCTACCGTTCTGGGTGCCGGACTGCTGCTTGCCTGGCTGGGTTGGAGCTGGACTATCGACCAGTTCGGCTACCCTGTTGCCCTGGGAGTCGCCCTGACAGCCCATATACTGGTGTCCGGCGTCGCCTTCGCACGCGTTGCCGGAAGCTGGCTCAATAAGTATTTGTGACTAGTAGACAAGCCTCGCGGTTCGTCTTAGGATGAAGAAGTATGAAGTTGCACACCCATATCCAGCTTTTGCTAGTGTCATTACAAAAATTGCCGAAAGTTTTATATCCCATACTTGGTGCCTTGTTGGTGCTGGGCTCACTACCGACTTCAGGTGCAAACGCTCAGACTTCCCCTGCCGGTGCTGCCGATCTAGTTAGTCCACCTGCCCCGGCATCCGCGGGCGCGAAGCAGGCCCCCCAAAAACCGCCGTCGGGTGGGGCTGCTCCCGAGCTGATTGCCAGGGTCACTGAGATGGTCAGCCGGATGGACCAGGCAGCAAGCAGCAAAGACATCCAGGCATTACTCGGCTATTACGGTCAGGACTTTCGTAGCGACGGCCTCAAGCCGGTCGATACACGTCAGGCCATCACAGGGCTCTGGGCCAAGCTCCAGGAGCCGGTGTACCGGACAGAGGTCGAGTCGATAACCGAGCAAAAGGGTCAGGTAGTGGTGACTGGCACCACCCGTCTTCAAGCGGTTTATAGCCCTGGGGTCGCTCTGCCGACAATGGGTGTGGTCCGACTCAGCTCCGTTGTCGGTAGCGTAAGCAGATTTGACAAGACGAGCCTCAAACTTGTCGCGCAGGAGATTCGCAGCGAGCGCACGACGATCACGGCCGGAACCAAGTCTCCGGTCGTCAACCTGACCATTCCCGCTTCTGTGCGCCCGGGTCAGGATTTTAAAGTCGAAGCGGTTCTCGAGGGTCCTCTCGACGAGGGTAACCCGGCCCTGGGAGGCATCAGTTTGATACCCCTCAACATGCGAACGGCGGCGGTCCCTGATAGTCCGTCACTCGAGCCTCTGCGGGCCGGGGGGATCTTCAAAACTGCCAAAGCACCGGGCCAGTCCGAGGATCAGGTGGTGACACTGGCCTTCATCCGGACGAGTGGCCTGGTGTTGATCAGCCAGCGCCTGAAGGTCACCACCGCCAAGCCTCCCACGACTATGCAGTCTGGAGTAGCTCAATGAGTGTGCCCTGGCTCAGTCTGATCGTTTTCTTACCGGCTCTGGGAGCGTTGGGTCTTTCCCTGTTGCCCGGTGAAGTAAATTATCGATTTGCCCGAGTCTGGGCACTGGTGTTCGCAAGTCTGACTGCACTTGCGAGTGGTTGGCTTGCTTTGCGATTCGACTACGCAAGTGGCGTACCGCAGTTCGAGGAGCAACTTACCTGGCTGCCGCAACTGGGCATCAGCTACAGCGTTTCCGTCGATGGGCTCAGTTTACCGCTCGTGTTGCTGACGGGCGTTCTGGTGGTGCTGTCGATTTTTACCAGCTGGCAACTCAACCAACGGGCTCGCCTCTACTACACACTCGTGCTGGTACTCACGACCGGGGTCATGGGTGCTTTCCTCGCCAAGGACGTCTTGTTGTTCTTTTTGATGTACGAGCTGGAGCTCATTCCGCTCTACTTCCTGATTAGTATCTGGGGCGGCAAGCGGCGCGAGTATGCCGGGACCAAGTTTTTGCTCTACACATTTGCCTCCGGCATTTGTCTGCTGATTGCCTTCCTCGCCACTTACTTCGTCTCCGGGACGGGCAGCTTCGACGTTCAGGCGCTCGCGGACCCGCAGAGTCCCTACCCACTCGCCTTTCAGGTCTTTGCCCTGGGACTCATCACCCTGGGCTTCGGCATCAAGATGCCGATTGTGCCCCTGCACACGTGGTTGCCCGATGCCCACGTCGAGGCACCTACAGCAGTGTCGGTTCTGCTCGCGGGCGTGTTGCTGAAGCTTGGTACCTACGGCATTGTTCGTTTTGGCCTGGGGCTGTTTCCCGAGGCGGCAGTCCAGTTTGCCTGGCTTTTGTCGGTGCTCGCGGCTGTCAATGTCATCTACGCATCATTCGCGGCCTTTGCCCAGACAGACATCAAGAAGATGATCGCCTACTCTTCGATTGCCCACATGGGTTACGTGCTGCTTGGGATCGCCTCACTCAACCAGATAGGCCTCGATGGGGCGATGTTTCAGATGGTGAGCCACGGGCTCATCTCGGGCCTGATGTTTATGCTGGTGGGCATTATTTACGAAAAGGCCGGGACCCGCGAGTTGCCGAAGCTAGGCGGGCTATTCGGTACTCTGCCGCTCGTCTGTGGCTTCTTCGTTGCGGCGGCAATGGCTAACTCGGGGTTACCGGGGATGAGCGGGTTCGTGGCGGAGTTCCTGGTTTTCCGGGGCGGATTCGAGCCTTTTCCGGTGGCAACGGTGCTGTGTATTTTCGGAGTGGTGCTCACGGCCATCTATCTGCTCGAGATGATCCGCAAGGCGTTCTTCGGCAAGCTACCGGCTGCCCTCCAGCAAATGCCGCGCGTCGGGTTGGCGGAGCTAGCACCCTCAGCAGTGCTGCTCTTCTTAATTCTTGGCGTGGGCTTGCTGCCGAACTTACTGACCGGCATTGTCGATCCAAGTGTCGCAACCCTGGTCAATCAACTTGACACTGAGACGGTTGCCCGCCTCAAGCAGTAGCCGAATAGCTACAATTTCCGTCTTCAGGTAGTGTTCAGGAGCCACAGCGATAAATTAACCTCCGACGGTCGAGCTCTCCGTGGTGAGTAATCCCAATCAGACGATACGCGGTCCGGGTTGACATTCACGATTGCTGGACATGGTACGTTTTATTGAGCCCCAGCACATTTTGAACCGGTCAGAGCAACTCCTGTAAGTTATGAAGGCAAGTATCAAGGTCAGACCATTCTTGAAATGGGTCGGAGGAAAGTCACAGTTACTGCCGGAAATATTAAAGCGGTTGCCAGTTAGTTATAGCCGCTACTTTGAGCCTTTCGTGGGTGGCGGAGCTGTCTTCTTTTCGTTGCAGGCTAATCAGGTTTATCTCATTGATATTAATCCCGAGCTAATCAATACCTATAAGGTTGTCAGAGATAATGTAGATGCGTTGATTGACGATTTGAAGCAACACGTCTATGACAAAGCTTACTATTACTACATGCGCAATATCGATCGGGAAGTTGAGTATGCTACCTGGAGTAATATACAAAAGGCCAGCCGGTTCATATACCTCAATAAAACCTGTTATAACGCGCTTTATCGAGTGAATTCGAGACACCAGTTCAATACACCCTTTGGTCGGTACAATAATCCAACCATTTTGGATGAGGAGAACCTGAACGCATGTAGCGGTGTTTTGAAAGATGCAGAACTTGCCGTGGGAGACTTTCGGACCATTGAATCAATGGTGACGCCAGCAGATTTTGTCTACTTTGATCCTCCTTACATTCCGCTTACAAAGACGTCGAGTTTCACAGCCTACTCCTGCGGAGGATTCGACCAGAATATGCAACAGGCCCTGTGCGACCTGTGCCATCGGCTGAATGATAGGGGGGTGTGCTTTATGTTGTCCAATTCTTCAGCACCACCTGTCCTGGAGCTTTACAAGCCTTTCAAAATTGAATTTGTCCAGGCATCCCGAGCGGTCAATTCTCAAGCAGACAAGCGAGGAAAAGTTTCAGAAGTACTTGTGACCAATTACTGATGTCAACTCTTAGCTGATACGACCACTCAGACACGGCTGAACCGTGGGCTGAAGTCGCGGGCGATGGGGACCGATGCCACTTAAGTTCCATCTAAGAGCTAACTTAAGGAGAGTCCGGACAGTTCGATGATTCAGAAAAGCCCGCATCTGCGCACTCAAATCCGCGGGGCCATGCGCCGCTTCTTCAGACTGCGTCGGCACACAAGATCCCGGCTGCATCTGGGATTGTTGCCGGTGCGCCAGCAACTCAATAAGCCAGCTCCCGCACCTCTTACACCACGTACCGACGAGCGTCCCTCCACAAGTTCGAGGTACTACCTGGCTCCGGCTATCTCAGGCATCGGTGCCGGAGTGCTGGTCAGCGCGCTGGTCCTGCTGAGCCTGCAATTGACGATGCCCCAGGGAGACTACTACAAACGCATCCAGATCCCTCTCGCCCGTCAGTGGGGGTTGGTCGAGCGCGAGGTATATGGATGGGCTTCGTATGCGGAGGCCCTGTTTACCAGGGAGCAGCCCCTCGAGGCCCGCAAAGCGTATGCCAACGCAGCCGGCTTACTAGATGCCCAAACGACGCCGCCCGATACCCCCCTACGTGTCCAAATCCAGGCGCGCATCAACACGGTAATGCGCGCCAGAGAAATTGTCGTGCCGCTGGTGCATCCGAGCTGGGGATCACTCCTGTTCAAAGTGATCCAAAATCCGTGGACCTCCACCGGCTGGCTTGATGCCCTGGTAGGCTACCCACTCATTCAGCAACCCCTTCTGGCCGCACTGCTGGTCTTGAGTTGCTGGCTTTCGATGAGTTTTGTGCGCTCGCTCCAGGTACAGGTGGCCTGGACCCGCATCCTCGATCAGGAGCGTCCCTTTTCACTCGGCCGGACCATTCCCTGGTTGCTCGGAGGCGGGTTGCTGGGCTTGCTGCTCACGGCACTGTTGAGCTTGTCTCCCTCTGAATCCGTCATGCCCGCTGTCGTCTGTGGGGCGATTGTGCCGGGCCTGTCGGTCAATTTGCTCAACCGCTTCTACAAACTGCGTGCCCGTCGGGCGCTCGATGCCTGGGAGTCCCAACACCGGGCCGAATTTAGCAGTGAACTGCACAATACCGCCCAGCAGAGCATCATGAATGCGCAAGTCGTCCTGCGCGAGATAATCTCGGACCTGGAAAATTCCGAGGACCCCGAGGCCGGGCATTATGCCTGGCGGCTTGCCGAGGCAATGGAGCGCTGTCAGGAGGTCGAGGACGAATTGCGCGTGCTGCGCAACGGTACCGAGGACAAATTTGCGCGTGGTCAAACTTTCTACGATGCGGTCGAGCCAATTTACGACCGCCTCGAACGGCGGGGAATCGAGTACAAGGTTCTCTGGATACGCGAGGGGGAGCCAGTCGAAGCGCAGGTCTGGGAGAGTTGGGCCTTTCAGCTTGCTGACAGTGCCCGTGACCGGCGCATCGCGGCTACGCTCTACCAGGTCCTCTCGGAGTTGAGCTGGAATGTGATCAAGTACGCCTGCCTCGAACCCGATAGCGTGACCCAGATGAATGTCACCTTCAACTGCACGCGGCAAAACCGGTTGTTGCGCTACAGCCTCGAGGTGCGCGACAACGGGCCGGGGTTCGATGTCCAGTCAGCCCAGGACAGACGCCCGCACTCGGGCATCTTTTCGCTCGAGCGGTACCTGCGCCGGGTGGAGATCGTTGGTGCCGAGGCGCGCAGCTATCTCAAGACGGCACCCGGCCAGGGTACGCAGATCACAACCGAGATCGTCGTCGCCGTCGATCGCAACGGGGACGACTGAGGGCGACGATCTCAGGCGGCAATCTAGTAGGGCCACTTCCAATCGCGGATCTCGGGCATGTCGTCGCCGTGGGTAGTGATGTAGTGCTTGTGCTCGATGAGCTTGTCGTGGAGTATCTGTTTGACGTGGGCACCACGGTACTTGAGGCGGGCCACGCGGTCAATCACGTCGTCGGCCAGGGTGAAGCGGTCGAGCTCGTTGAGGACAACCATATCAAAGGGAGTCGTCGTGGTGCCCTCTTCCTTGTAACCCCGCACGTGCAGGTTGACGTGGTTGGTGCGGCGGTAGGTA
>JACMIX010000279.1 GCA_014380935.1 Gloeobacterales cyanobacterium ES-bin-141
AACTGGGGCGAGACGACGACCACGTTAAAGTGACCGCCACCGCCTGCCGCACCGACGTGACCGGCATGCAGGTGGCTTTCATCTTCGATATCGACCACGGACGCCTCCAGGCGTTCGCGCAAAATAGTTTCAATCCGGACAGCAGTGTTCATGGCGCTATTCTGCCGTATCTGGCGGCAAACTGCCCGGACCCGAGCCATTAGACCGGTTCTGGAACACCGGAGGGTTCGCCGACGGCCACCGGATCGACTTTCCAGATATCACGGCAGTACTCGCGCACACTGCGGTCTGAGGAGAAGTAGCCGACGCGGACCGCGTTGAGAATCGACATCGTCGTCCAGTGCTCGCGGTCGCGGTAAGCCTCGGCTACGCGTTCCTGGCAATCGACGTAGGCTTGATAGTCAGCCAGGAGCAGGTACTCGTCGTGGTTTAAGAGCGAATCTACCAGTGGCTTGAAGCGTTGAGTATCACCCCTGGAAAAGTCGCCTCTCGCGATGCTGTCGATGGCTTCGTGCAGTTCCGGGTTGCCCTGATAGTAATCTTGCGGGTTGTAGCCCCGTGCCTTGAGCGCGGCGACTTCGTCGGTGGTGAGGCCAAACAGAAAGAAATTTTCTGCACCGACGTAGTCTCTAATCTCGACATTGGCACCGTCGAGGGTGCCTATCGTGAGGGCACCGTTGAGGGCAAATTTCATGTTGCTCGTCCCGGACGCTTCTTTGCCGGCCATCGAGATCTGTTCTGAGAGGTCCGCTGCCGGGTAGATTCGCTGGGCGAGTGATACCGAGTAGTTAGCCAGGAAGACGACTTTAAGCTGTCCGCGCACGTCGGGGTCACGGTTCACCACCTCTGCCACCCCATTGATGAAGCGGATGATGAGCTTGGCCATGAAGTAGCCCGGTGCCGCTTTGCCGCCAAAGATAAAAGTGCGCTTTGGGATGGGAGCATCGGGGTTGCGCTTGATGCGGTGGTAGAGGGTGACGATATAGAGCGCGTTCAGCAGTTGGCGCTTGTATTCGTGCAGGCGCTTGACCTGCACGTCAAAAATCGACTCAGGATCGACTTCGATGCGGTTGAACTGCAGGATGTATTCGGCCAGGTCGCGCTTGTTGTCGAGCTTGATCTGCTGCCAGCGCTGCCGGAACTGCGGGTCGTGTACGAAGGCTTCGAGTTGGCGCAACTCGTCAAGGTCTTTGACCCAGCCCTGGCCGATGTGCTCGGTGGCAAGTAGTGCCAATTTTGGGTTGCTGAGCAATAAAAAGCGGCGCGGTGTGACGCCGTTGGTTTTGTTGCTGAACTTTTCAGGGGTAAGAGCGTAGAAATCTTTGAGCAGGTCTTTTTTGAGCAGTTCGGTGTGCAGAGCGGCGACGCCATTGATGGCGTGGCTACCGGCGCAGGCGAGGTAAGCCATCCGCACGTACTTTTCAGAGCCTTCTTGAATCAGTGAAAGCCGCGATGCCCGTTCCGGGTCGTTCGGGAAGCGTTCGCGCACCTGGTCTAAAAAGCGCCCATTGATCTCGTAGATGATTTCCAGGTGCCGGGGCAGCAGGGCGCCGAATAAACTGACCGGCCAGCGCTCCAGGGCTTCAGAGAGCAGGGTGTGGTTGGTGTAGCCAAAGACGCTGCTGGTGATCTGCCAGGCTTTGTCCCAGGCCAGCAAGTACTCGTCCACCAGCAGGCGCATCAGTTCGGCGATGCCGACCGAGGGGTGGGTGTCGTTGATCTGGATAGTGATTTTGTCGCTGAACTGGTCGAAATTGTCGTGGTTGCTCAAGTAGCGGCGGATGATGTCCTGCAGCGAGCAGGCAACAAAGAAATACTGCTGCTCCAGCCGCAACTGCTTACCCTGCCAGGTGTTGTCGTTGGGGTAGAGCACTTTGGTAATGTTTTCCGACTCGGTCTTGTCGGCCACGGCGCGAGCATAATCGCCAGTGTTGAAAAGCTGGAAGTTAAATTCCTCACTCGCCCGAGCGCTCCAGAGCCTGAGGGTATTGACGGTATTGTTGTTGTAGCCGGGGACGGGCGTGTCGTAAGGGGTGCCGAGCACGGCGCGCTCGTGAATCCAACTCACCCGGTAGTGGCCGTCGGGGCCTGTATAGGATTCGGTGTGCCCACCGAACTTGACCTCGACTAAATATTCGGGCCGGGCGATTTCCCAGGGGTTGCCGTAGCGCAGCCAGCGGTCCGGCATTTCGACCTGCTCACCGTCGCGGATGGTCTGGGTGAAGATGCCGAATTCGTAGCGGATGCCGTAGCCGATAGTGGGAATCGCCAGGGTCGCCAGTGAATCCAGGTAGCAGGCCGCGAGCCGCCCGAGACCGCCGTTCCCGAGTCCCGGTTCGTTTTCTTGCTCCATGAGGTCAAACAGGTTGAGGCCGAGTTCTGCGAGAAATTCCTGCGCCCGTCCGTAAAGACCGACGTTAATCAGGCTGTTGCCCAGTTGCCGCCCGAGCAGATATTCCGCCGACAGGTAGCAGACCGAGCGTACGTCCTGGTCAAGATAGGTCTTCTGGGTCTCAAGCCAGCGGTGCAGAAGCCGGTCGCGGACTGTGTAGGCGAGGGCCATGAAGTGGTCGTAGGGTGTCGCCCTTTCGGTGTCTTTGGCCTGAATGTAGTAGAGATTATCCAGAAATGCCCGCTTGAGGGTTTCGACGTCCATGCCGGTGCGGTCGTCTTCTATCTGCACCGGGGCGGGGGCAGTCCGGCTGACGTGCTTTTTTTGCTCTGTAGGCAGGGAATCTGCGCCGCTTTCTGGTGGGCGTCCTGCCGGTTGAAAGTTTGTTCCGGGCATGATTTATCCTTTTTCAGATGAATCAGAGGTGTGAGAACTACCAGTTCGTCCCGCTCAGTGTAAAAGCGCACGGCGGGTGTGCGGGTAAAGCATCGATTATGGAACCCAGAAACGTCTTGAACGTCCATGCTGCAAGTCACACCGTACTGGTGCACTGCGGCGTGGCCGGCAGAAATCTCGGGGGGATAGACGACGATGCGCTTGATCAGGTCGGGAGTGGGGGCCGCGTGTCTACTGGGCAGCGTATCGCTTGCCTTCGCCCAGACCGTTCCCCCGGCGACGGATATTTATTTGACGGATTTGACCAGCCGGGAGGGCCGACTGAGTGCGGCTGCACCCATCAACATTACCAACCGGCCGGGCTACGACAATCAACCGTCGTTTATGCCCGACGGCCAGAGCCTGCTTTTTACCTCGATTCGCG
>JACMIX010000280.1 GCA_014380935.1 Gloeobacterales cyanobacterium ES-bin-141
AACAGAGCCCCTCGTCGATCTCAGATCATCCCATCTCTAAATCAAATCTTTAGAGCGGTGCAGAGCACAAGGGTCGGACACATGCCAGTGAGGCCGATTTGGCCACTGGCATTCTTGTAGTTTGCCCCTGACGCGGTGCCTGCACTACAGGTTGGGTCAACGTATTCGGTATTTCTACGCTGCACGATCACCAGCTATGCAAAAAGTGCCTCACTCTCGCTCGGCAATTAGAAACGTTGATTAACTGCTTGCGAAACTTCTAAACGCCCAAGATGGCTTCGATCTCCGCGCGGTCTTCGGGCACGAGTTGCCAGTCCGCTGCCACGACGTTCTCCTGGACCTGCTCCGGACGGCGTGCTCCGACGATGGCAGAAGTGATTGCCGGTTCGCGTAACACCCACGCGATTGCCAGTTGCCCGACTGTTTTGCCGTTGCGATCGGCGATCGGCCTCAGACGCTCGACAATTGCCAGGTTGCGCTCCAGGTTCTGAGGCTGAAACCACTGTGCGCCCCGGCGCCAATCGTCGGGAGCAAGCCGCTCCGGGTCAAATTTCCCGCTCAACAGGCCTGACTGCATGGGGCTGTAAACGACGATGCCAATGCCGTGCTCGCGACAGAAAGGCAACAAATCCGCTTCGATGTCACGGCGAACCATGCTGTAGGGGGGCTGCAGAGATGCAACCGGGTGGATGGGAACAATACGTTCAAGCAGGGCTACATCAAAATTTGAGACGCCGATGTAGCGGACTTTGCCTGCTTTGACCAGGTCGGCCATTGCACCCCAGGTCTCCTCGACCGGCGTATCGGGGTCGGGCCAGTGGCACTGATAGAGATCGATGACCTCAACTCCAAGCCGCTCCAGGCTCGCGTCCACTTCCTTACGAATTGACTCGGGACGCAAAGTGCGCACGGAACTACCGTCTTCGCCCTTCAGTAGACCGCACTTGGTTGCAACAAACACCTCGTCGCGGCGGCCCTTGATTGCCTCACCAACAATTTTCTCCGAGTGACCGAAACCGTAGACCGCTGCTGTGTCGATCCAGTTCACGCCCCTGTCGAGTGCTGCACGGATTGCATCAGTCGATTCACCGTCATCCACCGGTCCCCACCCGAACTTCCAGGGTCCACCGATAGCCCAGGCCCCAAAACCCACCGTCGTGAGGGTGGGGCCGTCTTTGCAGAGGGTACGCGTTTGCATGGTCGATTGCCTTTGCAAGTCATCTAGCCCATGCTAATCGCGCTGGAGGTGAGACGCTGTTGGATTTGTCGCAGCAGAGCGACGTCTACTTGTGTGGACGGTCCGACCTCAAGGGGATCGGCGAGCACCTCCGGGGTGGCTCCGACGGGTTCCGTAGCCTCGAGGTCGGAAACTACTAGAGCAGCGCCCCGAAGATCCTCGTGCCGGGTATAACTATTTACGGTCACAATACAACCCAGACCTGCCCCCAATGCGGCAAGCAGACCATTGCGCGAATCCTCGATCGCCAGGCAGGCCGAGGCGGGAAGGTTGAGCTGCGTGAGCGCGAGCGCGTAAATGGACGGGTCGGGTTTTTTGCGCGCCACCACATTTCCGGCCAGCAAAGGATCGAACCACTCGTGGGCACTGCCATCGCCCAGGTTGCTCTCAATCAGGGCGATGGCTGCCTGCGGGTGTGAAGTGGTCGCGACAGCGAGGCGCAAACCAAGTTCACGTCCCTCCCGTAAGAGTCGCTCCACCCCGGGTCTGAACGGAATCGCACCCCCTCGTACCAATTCCGTATAAATGCGCGTCTTGCGCTGGTGGAGTTCGGCGGCCAGGGATGCTGCGTGCTCTGCCTCGACTAGCGCGGGATGCTGAGCGAAATAGTAGAGCAGGCGTTCTCTACCTCCTCCTATAACCAGCAATTGCTGGTACTCGAGTTCGTCTAGATGAACAGGCAGGCCAGCTTCTTGAAAAGCGAGATTGAACGCGACTCGATGGCCGTGGCGCTCCGTGTCGGCCAGAGTCCCGTCCACGTCAAAAATCAGTGCTTGTAATTGTCCTGACACCGAACGCACTCCGGTAGATAACCAGTATTTTATGCGCACGGCGATCCGGTGCCCGGTCGAGAGGGCGGGGCCGATCGTGGCTGATAATATAGGAAAGTCATGCGGAGACTAGAAATATGACCAAGGGCTTCGGACCGATGGGCCAATTCCAGGAAGCGCTCAAGCGGGTCAAGAAGATTCAAGAAGGTGGCGCAAAGTTGCAA
The DNA here is from genome assembly GCA_014380935.1 of Gloeobacterales cyanobacterium ES-bin-141. Lineage (GTDB taxonomy): Bacteria > Cyanobacteriota > Cyanobacteriia > Gloeobacterales > Gloeobacteraceae > JACMIX01. Next base: position 2,232 of record JACMIX010000280.1, read on the forward strand.
GATGACCTGGCGTCAATCTCAGTTGAGGGTACAGCCGGTGGCGGCCTGGTCAAGATCACCATGACCGGTAACCAGGAACCCCAGACGATCAGCATCGATCCCCAGGCGCTCGCAGAAGGCCACGAAGTCCTCGAAGACCTGGTCCTCACGGCTCTCAAGGACGCGTACAACCGCTCAACCGAAGTTATGCAAGAAAGGGTCAAAGACCTGACTGGCGGGATCAATATTCCCGGCCTGAATCTCTAGTCACCATAGCGGCAGGTATGCCTGCTGATGCCCCGAGATGATCTACACCCGCCCCCTGGCTCGACTCATCGAACAACTCCAGCGCCTGCCCGGCATCGGTCCCAAGTCTGCCCAACGTCTGGCCTTCCATCTGCTCAAGCGACCCAAGCAGGAAGTCCACCAGCTTGCCCAGGCACTGATTGAGGCGACCGAGAAAATTGGTTTTTGCAGCACTTGCTTTAACCTTGCCGCCGAGGATCCCTGCGACATCTGCAGCAACCGCGAGCGTGAAAGCGAGACTCTCTGCGTCGTGGCCGAACCGCGTGACCTGGTTGCAATCGAGCGCACCCGCGAGTTCAAAGGCTACTACCACGTCCTGGGGGGACTGATTTCGCCCATGGATGGCATCGGCCCTGACGAACTGCGCATCAAGGACCTGGTCATCCGCGTCGGGCATGGCGATGTGCAGGAGGTTATCCTGGCCATCAACCCGAGTGTCGAGGGTGAGACGACCACGCTCTACATCGGTAAATTGCTTAAGCCTTTCACGCGCGTGACGCGGATTGCCTTTGGTCTGCCCGTGGGCGGTGACCTCGAGTACGCCGATGAGATGACGCTTGCCCGGGCGCTCGAGGGACGGCGCGAGGTTTGACATAGCGGGAAGTTCCATGATTACAGTCGAGGATGTCTCCAAGACCTACGGCAAGCAGACGGCCCTTGCCCGGACGTCGCTCAACTTCGCGTCCGGGACCACCACCGTGCTCATCGGTCCGAGCGGCTGTGGCAAATCTACCCTGCTACGCGTCGTGGCGGGACTCATTCAACCCGATACCGGGCGCATCCTCTTCGGTGATTGTGAACTGACCCGGACCAACTCCGAGCAGTTGCGCCGCGGCATCGGCTACGTCATCCAGGACGGCGGCCTGTTTCCTCATCTGAGTGCGGAGCGTAATGTCACTTTGCTCGCGGACTTCTTGAAGCACCCCCGCCCGGAGACTACCCGGCGGGTCGGTGAACTGGCAGAACTCGTACAGCTCTCAGCCAAGATGCTCGCGCGCTATCCGAAGGACCTCTCGGGTGGTCAGCGCCAGCGTGTCGGGTTGATGCGTGCCCTGATGCTCAAGCCCGCGGTCCTCCTGCTCGACGAGCCGCTCGGTGCCCTTGATCCCATCACCCGCGGCGAGTTGCAGACCCAGCTCAAAACCATCTTTGACGAATTGGGCATGGCGGTTATCCTGGTCACCCACGACATGGGTGAGGCGGCCTACTTCGGTCAGACCATCGTCCTGATGCGAGACGGGCAGATCGTGCAGCGTGGGACGCTCAAGGACCTGCTCGAATGCCCGGCTGATCCATATGTCTCAGACTTTATCCGCGCCCAGCGCGCACCGATGCTTTTTGTCCCCGAGGAAGTATGAGGTGGTTCGCCCTTCTGGCGATTTTCTGGAGTTTCCCGGCCCTGTGCGCCCCGGACTTTACGATCGGCTCCAAGCGTTTTACCGAGTCATATATCCTGGCCGAGATCGTCAAACAGGTTGCGGACCAGACCGCCGAAACCCGCGCTATCCACAGACAGGGCCTCGGTAATACCGGGATCGTCTTCGCGGCACTCAAAGGCGGCAGCATCGCCCTCTACCCCGAGTACACCGGCACTATCGGCCAGGAAGTCCTCAAGCAGAACCTGACTGACCTGAAGGGCCTCAACCGCGAACTTGCCCCACTCGGCCTTGCCGCCGGTATCCCGCTCGGCTTCAACAACACCTACGCATTCGCCATGCGCGACGAGCAAGCCGAACGCCTGGGCATCCGCACGGTCTCAGACCTGGCCCGCCATCCCCAG
>JACMIX010000281.1 GCA_014380935.1 Gloeobacterales cyanobacterium ES-bin-141
TCCATTCAGGTTCTCGACTTTACCCGGCAAAAACAGCAACGCCTCCAAAAACTACCCACTCTCAATGCTGCTCTAGTTATGGGCAACCCCAAAATGCCCTCGACAGAACTCCAACCCTTGCCAGGATCAGAAACGGAGGCACGTGCCATTGCAAGTGCCTACCGCGTGCCTGCACTCACAGGTTCTGACGCGTCCGAGACCAATTTCAAGCAGCTTGCCGAGGGGCAATCGGTCATTCACCTCGCAACCCATGGCCTGGTCAACCAGCGTGAGGTACTTGCATCGAGTATCGCGTTAAGCAAAGACGACAAAAACGATGGCTTCCTCACAGCAGCCGAGGTATTCGAGCTCAGACTCAATGCGCAACTGGTCGTGCTGTCCGCCTGCGAAACGGGTCTGGGAGCACTCACCGGGGATGGTGTGGTGGGACTGAGCAGGGCTTTCATCTCCGCAGGCGCTCCGAGTGTTCTAGTAAGCCTGTGGCCGGTCGAGGACCAGACGACAGCCCGCGTCATGGAGGCATTTCACCGCCGGTGGTCGGGAGTGCCGCTCGCAACCGCACTGCGTGAAGCCATGCTCGAGATGAAGAACCAGGGTTTAGGGCCTGCACAATGGGCCGCTTTCAGCCTGATTGGCGAGGCTGGTACTATTCAAGAGCGAAAGCAATAAAACACTTAATCTTTACACCATTGACTGCACTGAGGAACAACGTGTAGCCCTGGTTTGTAATTATTTCCGAAGCCCTTTTTGATCCAGCAAACTGTCTTTGGATTACTACCAGAAAACACAGGTATCGAGTAGGAATTTTAGTAAAGAGTAGCAAGGATACTAATACATCAGTTGCCGACAGTTGCCAGCAAGATAAGCTAAAATGTTAGCTTCAAGTATTTGTATACCCAAAATTGTATGCTTCAACGGCTGCAGCGGATTGTCGAACTCCTCTGGCTTAGCGGTCCACTCTTTTGCATCGGGTTATTTGCACTGACAGTCATTGGGAGCATCCTACCTGCCCTTCAGCTCTGGGTTGGCAAGCTCATTATTGACGCGGTGGTATCGGCAGCATCCGGTCAGGGCAGTGCCCTTACACAACAGGCACTGGTGTTTGTCGGCCTCGAACTGGCCCTTGTCGTCGCCTCGACCCTTGTGCAGACTGGTACATCTTTGCTGCAGGAGATTTTTGGCGAGCGGCTTACATATCGCATTAACGAACGCATTTTGTTGAAGGCCGATCAACTGGACCTGACCTACTTCGAGGATCCCCAGTTTTACGACATGTTGCAGCGCGCCCAGCGCGAAGCAGGCTACCGCCCGCTCAATCTACTCTTTCAAGTCCTGGGGATCACTCAGGGAGTGCTTGGTGGGCTGTCGCTGGCCTTGTTGCTGACTCGTCTCGGGCCGCTTGTCCTGCCCGTGTTGTTGGTCACCTCCGTTCCTTTACTGATTGCGACGGTGCGCTTTGCCCAATCCGGCTACGTACTCAGCCGTATGCGCACCCCTGAAGCCCGGCAGATGAGTTACATCAAGTCGCTGATGAGCACTGACCAGGCCGCTAAGGAAGTGAAGTTGTTTGGACTGGGAGCGCACCTCATCCGCAGCTTTCAGGCTCTTTTTCAAACTGTCCACCGCGAGACCCGGACACTTGCTGTGCGCAAGGGAACGGCCCAAGTCCTCAGCAGCACCGCCGGGGCCGTGGGCTACACGGCCATCTACGGCTATCTGGTGTGGCTGGCGGTCGGACGGTTACTGACTATTGGTGACCTTACGCTCTACTCGGGTGCCGTCCTGCAACTCAAAGGCAAGATCCAGCAGGTGCTCGACAATGGCGCACGGTTCTACGAAAACTTCCTGTTCATCGACGACCTGTTTGCCTTCCTCGATCTCAAGCCGCGCATTGTCGCCTCTGCTCAGCCCCATCCCGTACCGACCTCTATCGAGCAGGGCATTCGTTTCGAGCAGGTGAGCTTTCGCTACCCGGGTAGCGACCACGATGTGCTTTCAGGGGTCAGTTTCGAACTCAAGCCCGGCCAGACGGTTGCCCTGGTCGGTGAGAACGGTTCGGGCAAGACGACGCTTGTCAAGCTCTTGTGTCGTCTCTACGAGCCAACTTCAGGACGCATCTTGCTCGAAGGGCGGGACCTCGCCGAATACAACCCCGAGCAGCTGCGCGAGTTGATCGGAGTTGTCTTCCAGGACTTTGTACGTTACCACGCAACTGCCCGCGATAACATCGGGTACGGTCGCGTGGGCGATCTTGACAACCTGGAACGCATCGAGTCCGCCGCTCAACTGGGTGGGGCAGGTCCTCTCATCGAAGGTCTGGGTCAGGGTTACAACACTATGTTGGGCAAATGGTTCCGCCAGGGCCAGGAGCTCTCGGGTGGCCAGTGGCAGAAAATTGCCCTTGCCCGCGCTTACATGCGCGACGCGCCCGTGCTGGTGCTCGATGAACCGACATCCGCCCTCGATGCCCGAGCTGAAAATGAAGTCTTCAACAAATTCCGCGACCTGCGCCGGGGCAAGATCGCACTGCTGATCTCCCATCGCTTTTCGACCGTAATCACGGCCGACCGTATCGTGGTTCTAGAAGGTGGACAGGTGCTTGAGCAGGGCACGCACCGGGAACTGCTCGAGCTTGGAGGCCGATATGCCGAGCTATTCACGCTGCAAGCACAGGGTTACCAGATACCGTCCCAAAGGGTAGAAGTTTAACTTGGGCGTTTGTAAGCCACCTGACCAGGAAACACTCAACTAAAACGCAGCTTATCCCTAGGATGTATCGAGAGTTCAAAACAGCCCGATTGGATTCTATTACTCGATTCTCTTACGGACAGATGCCTATGGGGCAGGCCAAACAATCACGGCTTGGCCATCTTGTTGGTGAATGGCAGCAACTACCCGGCGGTGACGGGAGAAGCGCTACTCGTCGGGCCAATCTCCTCGCGCAGATCCTGAAGCACTGCGAGCCCCTGGTTTACCAGTTTTTCTCGCAGATGCTAGCTCGGGAAAGCCGAGGCGAACTCGACGACCTGGTCAATGAAACGTTGGCACGGGTGGGCCGCACACTAGCGGCTTACGACAGTACCAGGAGTTCCTTCGAAAGCTGGTTGAAGTTTCAGTGCGTCCGTCCCGTCTTCAAACAACACCTTGAAGCAATCGGTTACCGCTCGGTGGATTTAGAAAGCTACATTGCTGCCCTGAAGGTTCGCCTGCAAGGTCGTTTTGAATCGCCTACCAACATCGCGGAGCGCGTAGTCGAAGCCCTTAAAGTCTCTGAGGTCGGCAACGAGCTTCTGAAAATGCGCGGGCTCGTTGCGGAGGGTAGGCGGGTTGTTCTCAAACGCGATCCCCGCCGGGTTCCACTGCTGCCCTTACAGTGTCCCAACTGGTCAGACGGTGGGTCGCGCGTCCCGGAACTCGCAGCCCAGCCGCTTTTGCTCGAGATGGATGAAGCCTGCCAGGAGGTCTTGCGTGAAAGTCTCAACTACCTGACCACAGGTCAGAAGATCGTTATCGTAGGAGTCTTCTTTCAGAGCCGTCCTAAAGGGCAACTTGCCCAGGAGGCCGGCGTCAGTTCATCCCGTATCAGCCAGTTGCTCAAGCAAGCGCTCGTGCGTTTACGCGAAGTGCTGGGGCTTGATTTTTTTCGCAACTGTCTACCTGGTGAGTAAAACCTTTACTTTCTTGATTCAAGTATGCGTAACACGAACGAAGAGATCGAAAAGCGCCTTGAGCGCGAGCTGCCCCGCCTGCTGGCCGGCTCAACATTTGACTACTCACAGTTGCTCAGTGACTTTCGCCACGAAGAAGAGCAACTCGATCAGGAGATTGAGCATGTCTGGGAACAGGTCGTCTCCTCCGCCCCCAGGCGCCAGCGGCAGTGGGGTGGCTTGGCTGCGGCCGGTTTGCTGGTCAGTTTGGGGGTTGCCGGGGTCTTGACGCAAATTCAAAAACTGGAGCAACCGGCCCTGCGCTCAGCGCGGCTAGAACAGCCCGCTTTATGCACCAGGTCCTATCCCAGCTGTGTTGCCGAGCGGTTGGAGCAAGTCTGGCAGCCGCACGAGACGGTCAGGACGGCGAAAGATATTGTCCTGGTTGTCCTGGTTCAGTCTGATGAGGACGAGGACGGTGTGGTCGTCAGTTCCAAACCCGTTACCGTTACGATTGTCGAGACTCAACAATCCTCCGGCAGTCCGGATGCCGACCGCCTGGCAGCCCAGGCAGCCAGGCAGGAGCTTTCCTACCTTCCTTTACCCAGATCGCTCACCGCTCAGGGAATGCGGCTTGCCGTGCGCTTCCATGGGCCAGATCGAAAAGTCACCGCAACCAGTCTCCCTTGAAGCTTCGGGCGGTACGATGTAAGACCATCGTGACCGACTCGACATTGACTACGACAAAGCCGATTTATCTGATTGCCCCAACCCCGACCGGCCTGACCCTGGCTGAGCAACTCTTGCCTGCAATCGATGGAGCAGCACTGTGGAGCGGGGCTACATCTGAGCTTGCCGTGGCCTGGCACGCAGGCAAACAACTGGTATTTTTTCTGACCGTCGGGGCAACCGTGCGCCTGATTGCACCATTGCTCGACCATAAAGCAAGCGACCCGGGTGTAGTCGTCGTGGACGAGGGTGGCACATTTGCGATCAGCTTGAGCGGCGGGCACCGGGGTGGTGCAGATGTCCTGACTGAGCAGATTGCCGCCCTGCTCGGGGCAACAGCAGTCATCACCAGTGCTTCGCGTCACAAGCGTCTACCGTCAGTTGATTTACTCGGCAAACCCTACGGCTGGGTTCCGGGTGCGGACTCCGAGTGGAACCGTGTGGCAGCCGTCGTCGTACGAGGTCTGCCGGTACAGGTGGTACAAACTAGTGGGCAGACCCTCTGGCGTTCGGCTCTACCCGCAGAGCATCCCTTTGTCTTTGGTGAGACGGATGCCGAGGCACGGTTGTGGATCTCAGAGCGCCTACCTTCCACAGGTGTGCCGACCGTTTGCTGGCATCCGAGGGTGCTCTGGCTGGGTGTAGGCTGCGAACGGGGAACTCCCGCGCAGGTTCTGGAGCAGGCTGTACGCAGCGTTCTGACCAATAACGGTCTTGCCATTGAGGCGGTCGCGGGAATTGCAACAGTTACACTCAAGCACGATGAGGCCGGGTTGCTGGCACTCGCCCAAAAATTCGACTGGCCTTTGCGGTTTTTCGAACCCGTCACCCTCGCGGGACAGCCGGTGCCCCACCCCTCGACAACGGTGGAGCACTGCATCGGTACTCCTTCCGTAGCCGAGGCCGCGGCAATGCTTGCAGGCGATACTTCCTCCCTGCTCGCAGCAAAGCAGATTTTTCGGGTGCAAGGAGCCGGGGCCTGTACCGTGGCGGTCGCGGTCGCGGAGGTTGAGTACAACTCCAACCCCGGAGCACTCGTACTGGTGGGTACCGGACCCGGAGCCCTGGACCAGATCACCCCGGCGGCCCGCGCTGCTATCGCTCGGGCGGACGTGGTCATCGGCTACGCACTTTACATCGATTTACTGCGCCCGCTCCTCTCGGGTACCCAGGTTGTTGAGGCAAGTCCGATCACTCAGGAGGTTGCCAGGGCAGAGCGCGCTATTGCCCTTAGCTACCGGGGTCTGCAAGTGGTGGTTGTTTCCTCGGGCGACAGTGGCATTTACGGGATGGCGGGTCTGGTGCTCGAGCGACTCGCGGCACGCGGGTGGGATGGCGATTGTCCTGCCCTGACGGTTCTACCCGGCATTACAGCCCTGCAAGCTGCTGCTGCCCGTGTGGGAGCACCGTTGATGCACGATTTTTGTGCTATCAGTCTCAGCGACCTGCTTACCCCCTGGCCGCTCATCGAGCGCCGGCTAGCAGCTGCGGCACAAGCAGATTTTGTCGTCGCCCTCTACAACCCCCGCTCCCTAAGACGCACCGCCCAGATCGAACAGGCCCGGTGCATCCTGCTCACCCACCGCGACGCCGCGACGCCTGTAGCCCTGGTGCGCTCAGCTTATCGCCCCGACGAGTGCGTGACCTTATCTACTCTGGCTGAATTTGCCTCAGAGCAAGTAGACATGCTCACAACCGTCTTGATCGGCAACAGCAGCACGTTCCGGCATGGTCCGTTATTGATCACGCCCCGCGGTTACCCTACCGCCATTCAAGACGTAGAAGACATACCTGATGGGGTTGCGAATCAATGAGCGCACCCCGGTACGCTTGACATCCGGGGGTATTGTAGTGAAATCAGCCGACGGTGACAGGATGATACGTAGAACATAGATGTTCAGCAGCAACTCAATAGTCAAACACCACCGCAGTTCAGTATGATTAATTGTCCACAACCTCCAAACTATGTCCAGACAGCTCGATATAACTAGTCCCGAACCGGTCGGGCGCGTTGTAACAACCGCCCTGCACTCAGAAATGCAGCGCTCCTACCTCGAGTACGCGATGAGCGTAATCGTGGGTCGGGCACTTCCTGATGCCAGGGATGGTCTCAAACCAGTCCACCGCCGCATTCTCTATGCCATGCACGAGCTGGGGCTTGCCCACGACCGGCCTTACCGCAAGTGCGCCCGCGTGGTCGGCGATGTGCTGGGAAAATATCATCCCCATGGCGACACGGCGGTCTACGATGCTCTGGTACGTCTGGTACAGGATTTCTCCTCGCGCTACCCCTTGATAGCGGGCCACGGCAACTTCGGCTCTATCGACAATGATCCCCCGGCCGCGATGCGCTACACCGAGTGTCGGCTCGCGGAGCTCGGTTCGACGACGCTACTTGCCGAGGTAGATGACCAGACGGTGGATTTCAATGACAACTTCGATGGTTCCCAGCGCGAGCCGGTCGTCCTGCCGACCCGCCTGCCGGTGCTGTTGCTGAATGGCTCGGCGGGTATCGCCGTCGGCATGGCGACCAATATTCCGCCCCACAATCTGGGTGAACTGGTTGACGGGCTGATTGCCCTCATCGACAACCCCCAGCTCGACGATGAGGCTTTGCTCAAGCTGGTACCCGGCCCGGACTTTCCAACCGGTGGCGAAATCGTTGGCACCCAGGGTATCCGGGAGGCGCATCTGACCGGTCGCGGCTCGGTGACCATGCGCGGCGTGTGCAACTTCGAAGAGGTAGGCACGGGCAAGCGGCGCAAACCGGCAATCGTGGTTACCGAATTGCCTTTTCAGGTCAACAAAGCTGCCTGGATCGAGAAAGTGGCGGATCTGGTCAATCTCGGCAAGCTCCAGGGCATCAGCGACCTCCGCGATGAATCCAACCGCGAAGGTGTGCGGGTTGTCTTCGAACTCAAACGCGAGGTCCGTCCCGAGACCGTCCTGGCCAGTCTCTACCGGCAGACTGCTCTACAAACCAACTTCGGCGTCATCTTGCTAGCCCTGGCGGATGGTCAACCCCGACTATTCTCGGTACGCCAGTTGCTCGATCAGTTCCTCGAATTTCGGATCGAGACTCTGACCCGTCGCACCCGATTCAACCTCGACCGGGCAAGCGATCAAGCGCACCGGCTCAGCGGTCAACTGATTGCTCTTGAGAATCTGCCCGCCATCGTGCAATTGCTCAGCACTTCTCAAGACGTTGCTCAGGCCCGCGTCCAGTTGCAGGCCCGTTTTGCCCTGAGTGAGCGTCAGGCGGAGGAGATCCTCCAGATGCCCCTGCGTCGTCTGACCATGCTCGACCGTGAACGTCTGGGCACCGAATATCGCCAGTTGTCCGAGCGCATGCTCGAATTACAATCTCTGCTCGATAGCCGTCGCAAACTGCTCAACCTGCTCAAGCGCGAACTCCGCGACCTTAAAAAAAAGTTTGCCGACCCCAGGCGCACCCGTATCCTGACTGAGGCTCCACCCCTACCCAGCGCCGAGCAGCTCATCGCTGACGAAGCGGTCGTGCTGGAGGTAACCTGGCGCGGTTACGTGCGTCGGCGTCCACCAGAGGCGTTCGTGCGACAGACCCGTGCCCGGCGCGGCCAGATTCACACCGAAGCGACCGACTTTGTCATCGATGTACACAGTGCCCGTGTGCGTCACAATCTGCTGGTTATCACCCGCGGTGGCCGGGCATATTCACTCAAAGTCAACGACATCCCCACTACCGGTCCGAAGGCTCGCGGTACTCCCGTGATCGGTCTGCTATCCATTCCCGGTGAGCAGATAGCAGCCACCTTCGCGCTCGCGGACTACCCCCAGGACATGTTTCTGGTCATACTCACCCGTGACGGGCGGATCAAGAAAATTCCGCTGGGTGAGGTGGCAAATCTCACTGCCCGCGGTCTCATGGTCGCCAAGCTCTCCGAGGGAGATGAAGTGATCCAGGTTGGGCTCGCGGCGAGCGATGCCCAGGTTGTGCTTGCGACTAGTGGAGGCCGCCTGTTGCGTTTTGCCGTGGATGAGGTACAACTACCGGCCATGGGACGTGCCGCTGTCGGGCTCAAGGCTTTGCAGTTGCGCAAGGGAGAAAACCTCGTAGGCATGGCGGTCACGACCCTTACGGAAACTCTGCTTCTAGTCACCCGTAATGGCTGGGCCAAGCGCCTCAAAGCAACCGAGGTGCGTGCCCAGGAGCGTGGTGGGGTCGGCACACCGGCAATGAAGTTCCACGAGCGCGGTGACGTACTGATCGGTATGCTCACAGTCGGA
>JACMIX010000282.1 GCA_014380935.1 Gloeobacterales cyanobacterium ES-bin-141
CAAGTCTTCGAGCGTAAAAGTTCGCGCCGTATCCAGGGTCTGGGCTTTGGTCCCGGCGACAATGCCTGGATGATTAACCAGGGCGGTGAGATGCAATTTTCCACCGACAACGGCAAAACCTGGACCAGTCCTATCTCCCCCATCCTCAATGGTCTGGGCTTGCTCGATGCGGCCTACGTCACCCCCAGTAACCTCTGGGCATCCGGCGGCGGCGGTACACTGATCGTCAGTGAAGATGGCGGTAAAAACTGGAAGAGTGCTCCCATGCCAGATCTCAAGGCCAGCATCCTCAATGTCGCCTTTTTTGGAACGCGTGGGTTCGCTCTGGGCGCAGACGGAACCTTACTCAGGTATGCGCCGTCTTGACAATCAATTTGTTGTTGTACAACGTAATGTTCTGTATCATTGTGTTAACCTTGAAGGCCACAGAATTGCGGGAGGCTCTTACCCATGTCCACGCGTAGTACCGGCGAACGCCCTTTCTCTGACATCATTACCAGCACGCGCTACTGGATCATTCACATTCCGGCCATCACGATTTTGTTTGTGAGTGGTTTTCTGTTTGTGAGCACCGGGCTGGCTTACGACATCTTTGGGACGCCCCGTCCCGACGAATATTACTCTTCTGAGGGTGACAAGAAGCCCTTGGTGAAGAACCGTTACAAAGACAATCAACAAGTGGAACCGTTAACTCAAACCAAGTAAGTTATTTGTCAGTCAAGGAGCGTATCATGACCAGTTCCTCAAATCGTCCCCGCAACAATGGGCCTCTCACGACCTCCTATCCGGTCTTCACCGTCCGTTGGCTCTCCATACATGCCCTGACTGTCCCGACGATCTTCTTCATCGGCGCGCTCGCGGCCATGCAATTCATTCAAAAATAAACTGTCCGGCAAATTGGAGGTTCATCAGCTATGACGAAAGATCCGCAAAGGCCTGGCGTCGAGTTAAACCGTACCTCCCTCTACATGGGTTTGGTGCTTGTCCTCGTGATCATCCTGCTTTTTTCCAGTTATTTCATCAACTAATCAATCGAGAGAGCCATGCCTGACAGAATTCCTCTATGGATGGTGGGTGTGATAGCAGGCCTGGGTGTTCTGGCAATCCTGGGACTGTTCTTCTACGGTTCTTACGTGGGTGTTGGTTCCGCTTAAGTTAGCTGCTGACACTCCCTGTAGAGCCTGGCAATTTTGTGAGCAATTTGAGGCATGGGATAGTCCGACCAAGCGTCGGGTGATACCCATGCCTTTTCGCGTATACCCGGTGGCCCGCTCAGGGTCTCGGGTGCTGTCTGCCAACTTGAATTGAAAACCTGGGCCGAGACGCGCAGGTGGGAGTACTCGTGTTGTATCCGGCCGAGGGTACCAGTAATCTGCAAAGCCGGTCCAAAAGCGGTTTGTAGTGCATCAAGTCCCTGGTCCTCCGAGTCCACTTCCAGACCGGGAAACTCCCATAAACCGGCAAGCAAGCCCCGCTCCGGTCGCCGAACCAGCAAGATGGTATCGGCTGAGCGAATAATAACGCTTACCAGGTACCGATGAGGCCGGGGCGGACGGCGGGGCCGGGTGGAGAAGCGTTCCGGTTGGCCGGACTGGTGTGCGAGACACGCCTCTTGCCAGGGACAGACCGGGCAGAGTGGACGGCGGGGCAAACACACGGTCGCGCCAAGGTCCATGAGGGCTTGATTAAAGTCACGCGGATAAGCCGGGTCGAGCAATTGTTCAGACAACTGCCACAGTGCAGACCCTGCACGCTCAGCAGGCAAATCGACCGCCGCGAGGCGACTGACGACGCGCCGGACATTGGCATCCAGAATCGCGCAAGGCAGGTTGAAGGCACTGCTGAGAATTGCCCCGGCTGTCGAGCGGCCTACTCCCGGCAGGGCAACGACCTGCTCAAAGTTGTGTGGAAATACGCCCGCGTGCGCGGTCCACAGGTACCGGGCGGCCCGGTGCAGGTTGCGGGCACGGGTGTAATAGCCAAGTCCCTCCCAGAGTTTGAGGACGACCTGCTCGTCTGCCGCCGCCAGGTCTTTGAGTGTGGGCAGGACTGCAAGCCAGCGTTTGTAATAGGGCAGGACCGTCCTGACCTGGGTCTGCTGAAGCATGATCTCCGAGACCCAGATGGCGTAGGGGTCCCGGGTCGTGCGCCAGGGCAGGTCTCGCCCGGTGCGGGCATACCAGGCGAGCAGATCCGAGCGCAACCGGGCCTGATCTGCGATCAACGTGTCCAGGCCAGCCAGACCTTCGAGAGTTTTTGGAGCTGACCGAGTCGGCCCAGGCTGTGGTGATCGGCTGCCCTGCGGATCACTTCGGCCCGAGTCGGGTATGGGTGGATGACCTTGCTCAGGGTTCCGAGACCTTTACGCGCCACCATGGCGAGGGTGAGTTCGTTGATCATTTCACCGGCATGGCGGGCGACAATGGTCGCGCCGACAATTTTGTCCGTGCCGCGCCGGACGTGGATTTTGGCAAACCCATCTGCCTCACCATCGGTCGCGGCCCGGTCCGTCTCCTCTAGGGGAGCAAAGAACGTCTCCACGGAGATCCCGTGTTGCTGGGCTTCGCGCTCGTATAGCCCGACATGGGCCACCTCGGGGTCCGTATACGTACACCAGGGCATGGTCAGGGTGCTGAGCTTCTTGAAGCCGAAGAAGAGGGCGTTCTCAATCACGATGCGGGCCGCAGCATCGGCGGCATGGGTAAATTTCCACTTCATGCAGACGTCCCCACAGGCGTAGATGCGTGAGTTGGTGGTCTGAAGGCGGTCATCGACCACGATCCCTTCGCGCTTGTCGTAGCGGACCCCCACGGCTTCGAGGTTGAGGCCCTCGACGTTTGGGGTCCGCCCCGCTCCGACCAAGATTGTGTCCACTTCGACCGTGCCCGCCTGCCCACTCGCCTCAAAGTGAATGACTTTACCGGTAGCCGAGCGAGTCACCCGCTTGATCTGCGCGTCCAGGACAAGTCGCAGACCCTCGTCCTTGAAGGTCTGTTCGATAATGCCCGCCGCATCGGCGTCCCCACCGTCGAGCAACGCGGAATGCTTGTGCAGCAACACGACCTCGGAGCCGAGCCGCCCGAAGGCCTGGGCGAGTTCACATCCCAGCGGTCCGCCACCGATGACGGCTAGCCGTCCGGGCAACTCGGTCAGCGAGAATACCGTTTCGTTGGTGAGATAACCGGCCTCTTCCAGGCCCTCAATTGCCGGGCGGGCGGCGCGTGCACCGGTGGCAATCACGGCCTTTTTGAAACGCAGTATCTTACCTGCTACCTCGATCGTGTCAGGACCCGTAAACCGTCCTGCGCCAAGAAATACATCCACGCCCCGCTTTGTGAACTCCTGAGCCGAGTCGTGCGGACTGATACCCGCACGCACCCGCCTCAGGCGCTCCATGACCGCCGGAAAATCGACTGTGCTCCCGTCGGGAATCCTGATGCCAAAGTGCCTTGCCTCGTGGACATCCGTCCAGGCACGGCCAGAACGGATCAGCGTCTTTGAGGGTACACAACCCGCGTTCAGACAATCCCCACCCAGCAAATCCTTTTCAATCAGGGCGACCTTACCACCCAGCAGAGCTGTACCCGCCGCTGCCACCAGCCCGGCTGTCCCTCCTCCAATGACAACCAGATTGTATCGGGAGGCCGGTTCAGGATTTACCCAGTCAGGTGGGTGGACATTGTCAACCAGGGTCCGGTTGTGAACGTCCATCGGTGGAACAGTAATCTCAGGTGCTCGCGAATCCGGCATGACGCTCTCCTGGTTGATAAGATTGTCAACCTTTGTTCACCATAGCCAACAGCACCGCTCTCAAACAACCACGCAACCATCAGGCTCAATGCCGGGCTTGTAGATGGTCGCGTGGGTGCTGTGTTCCTCCCAGGCGACCTGCATTGCCGTGGCAATTGCCTCGGCCTGCTCGGCAGGTACCAGTGCCAGAAGCGACGGTCCCGCTCCGCTGATGACCACTCCCCAGGCACCCAGATCGAGTGCAGCCTGCCGCACAGTCTGCCAGCCGGGAATGAGCGCTGCCCGGTAGGGTTGGTGCAGGCGGTCTTGCAGGGCCTCTATAAGCCATTCCCCACACCCGCTCTCAAGTCCCCGGATGAGCAGTCCTGTCCGGGCCGCATTGTAGACCGCGTCGGTGTGGGGAACGGTTACAGGTAGAGCAGCCCTGGCTTTGCTAGTTGCCAGTTTAAAATCGGGGACCGCCACGACCGGGACAATCGCAGGGTGCCACGCGACTGGACAGGTCAAAAGACCGTTCAGGGTTAGCACAGATAACTGGCACCCCCCCAGTGCTGCTGGCACAACATTGTCGGGATGTCCTTCGAGCTCGACGGCCAGCTGCAACCATTCGGGTGTGGAGAGCGGTGAACCGTGCCAGGCGTTTGCGGCCGCGATACCACCGACGATGGCCGTCGCCGAACTGCCCAGCCCGCGACCGAGCGGAACTCCCATGTCTACCTCGATACTTACAGTCGGGATCGGGGCATCGATATGCCGACACAGGTGTGCGAATGCTTGCTGGACCAGGTTGCGCCGATCAGCGCTCATCTTCTGCGCCTCGACCGGGTAGGCCTCGCTCACGACCCTGAAAGCCTGCTCCTCTGCCGGGGCGAACCGAAATTCGTTGTAGAGGCCGAGCGTCACACCCAGACAATCAAAACCCGGTCCGAGGTTGGCCGAGGTCGCCGCGACCCTTACCCGCAACGATTCCAAATCAGCTTTCTGCCTTTTGGAGCGCGGTCTGGGTCGTGTAGGAAAGCTTGAGCGGCCTACCTGCTACCAGGGTGACCGGAATGCGCTTGGCCGCGTAGCCCGGGGCAGATAGCTCGAGCAGATAGTTCCCCGGGGGCAACCCCTTCGAAGGTATGGTCTTGAACCAGACAAAGCCGTCCCTGTCCGTGTCGGAACTAGTCAGTAGATTTTTAGCACCATCTGCCTTTAGCAAGGCAGCTTTGTAACCGGGGGGGCTCGCAAGCACCGAGAGCCCTCGATCCACACTTGTCCCTACCGGGATAACCGGTATCGGGGGTGGTGCAAACAAGTAGGCCGCAGCCACGCCGATGACGAAAAGCCCGAATGTGAGACCCAGTGAAACTAAGACTAGTCGGTTGCCCTCACCAGTCGGGGCGCGACGACGCAAGTAGGAGGGCAACTTGTCTGTATCGACTTCTTCTTTGGCAATCTCCTGCTCTTCTTCCTCAGCAAAATCTTCAAAGCGTCGCAGGGGAAGAGGACGCTTACGCTCAGGCCGTTTTGGCGGGAGTGGTTCGGTCATAGTCTTAAAATAGCCGACAAAATAGAAGGCTGCCTCCACACGGAGACGGCCATATCTCTGAATCAAGACTGCGGAAAAAGCAACCGCTCAGCCGCCCGGAGCAGATTACCACGGATGATATGGCTGGGACCAGGTGGCTGGACCAGGACGGTCAGGAGCCCGAGTCGGTTACCGGCCAGGATGTCGGTCAGCAGGCGGTCACCGACGATGGCGACCTGGTTGTGCGGCAGTCCCATCTGCTCGATGACGCGCCTGAGGGCACGTCGGGAGGGTTTGGCAGCCTGGTTTACGTAAGGTAGTGAGAGCGAGACGGCAATCGACTCGATGAACGTCCGGTTCGGATTGTTGCTGACAATCCAAACACGAAAGTCGAGCCGTGCCCGGGCAACCCAGTCTACAACCTCGGTATTGACAATCTGCTGACCCAGGGCAAGTAAGGTATCGTCAAGGTCCAGGATCAACCCCTGGATGCCCCGTTCCTTGAGCAAATCAAGGCTCAGTTGGGTGACGGGACCAGGTACAACGAGATCGGGACTGATAAGTGTCTTCCAGGCCATGAAATAATTAGGTTTACTGTTTCGAGTCTATCAGTTGCCGGGCCTGCATTTTGCGCCGAGCCCGAATCTCCATCTTGGCCTGCTCATGTTCACTGGCCGTGCGGCTGAAAACGTGGGTGCCATCGTAGCGGGCGACGAAGAACAAATATTCGCTGGCGACAGGCTTGAGAGAAGCCCGCAGACTTGCAAGGCCAGGGGATGCAATCGGTGTCGGCGGCAAACCGACATTGAGGTAGGTGTTGTAGGGCGAGGGAGTGCGCACTTGCGCAAGGTTCAGGGGTACATCCGCGCTCTGTCGAATACCCAGGGCATATTCGACGGTTGGATCGGAAGCCAGGGACATCTTGCGCAGCAGGCGGGCCTGGAAGACCCCGGCAATCGTGGGACGCTCGAGTGGAACGGCAGCTTCTTTTTCAACCAGGCTCGCGAGGGTGACCCACTCGAGCAAAGCAGGCCTTGGTGCAGGTGCCGACTGGTACAGGGGCAGGGCCTGGGCTGCAAACCCACCGAGCATCTGATTGACCACGGCACGGGCATTGAAACGGTCGAAGGATAGCTCATAGGTATCTGGAAACAAAAACCCCTCCAGGCGATCGGTGGCGGGGGGTAGCCAGTCTGGCCGCAGCATGGCGCTACCGCGCGTTAAGGTCAGGAATGTTTTGGCCTCGAAGTGACCCTGCTGCTCAAAATAACGGGCCATCTGCGTCAGGTCCCAACCCTCGGGGATGGTGTAGCGTACTTTTAAGACGTCACCCCGGTAAATCTGTGCTGCGACCTCACCCAGTGAGCGCTCGGGCACAAACCGGTAGGTACCTGCCTTGAGGTCCGCCCGCCAGCCACGCACGAATACGTAGGCCTGCCAGGCCCAGGCGGAGCGAATCGCCCCCGAGCGCTCCAGGAGCTGGCCTATTTGATAGCTACCGGTCTTGCCGGGAATAGTCAGGCGAATCGTCCGGTTTCCGTCCGGTGCACTTGAGACCCATTGCCAACCCAATAGAGCGAGTATCACGACTAGCAATGTAATCCCGACCAGGCCGGAGCGTCGGACTCCGGCAGTCATTCGGCCAGATCGAGCAGGGCCTCTTCGAAGTCGGGCATCAGGCGAGCTGTCTCCTCGGGATCGAGTACGCGAGGGGTCCCATCGTCCACCAACTCGACAAACATCATCACCGGATCGAGCGGGGTGAAAATGCCGTAGCGGCGGTCCTCGAAGAAAAACTCTTCAAGTAACTGGTACTCCTCCTCGACATCTCCGTCCTCGTCCTCGTCATCGGCAATCGAGTACACTTCCGCTTCCTCGGCGTTGGGGACCTCACCCTCGATAATCAGCAAATATGCCGAATCGACGAGCTTGAGATTTTGCTCGGCGAGGACTGCGCGGGCCGTCGGAAAGACCCGGTCGATTTCGTCGTCGTCGAGGTCGGCAAGCAGCGCATCCTCGGCCGATTCTTCCTCGCTACCCTCCCAGGCCATCAGCCGCACGGGAGTCGATTGAGGGATGACCAACCCATACTGGGTCCCGTCGATTTCAAGCTCCGTGACCAGTTCGCAAGCCAGCGCACGACCGGCATCATCATTTAATGTCAAGAGATCAGTCATTCTGAGAATTCCTGGAATGTTCGCACAGATTGTTGACGGCGGGTATCCAGCCACTGCTGAAGAATTACAGCAGCAGCCTGCTGGTCGATCAGGGAGCGCCTTTTCGAGGACGAGATGTTGGATGAGCGCAGTGAACGTTCCGCCTGGACCGTTGACAACCGCTCATCTACATAGTCGATGGGCATCTCCAGGTCCAGAGCGAGTCGTTCGCCAAACTTTTGAACCCGGAGGGCCTGCGGACCAATCGATCCGTTCATATTCCTGGGGAGTCCGATGACAACGGTCTCCGCCCGGCGCTCACGTATCCAGCCCCGGATGGTCTGCACATCAATGGACCACTCGGAGCGGGTAATGGTTGCAAGTGGCGTGGCCACCAGACCAGTAGCGTCGCACCCGGCCACGCCAATACGCCTGTCGCCCACATCCAATCCCAGAGCTGAAATCACTTCGTCCGAACGGCCCGTCGTTTTAACTTTAGCAGGATCGCAGCCCGGACGGGTTTCTACGGGTAGAGCCCCCGGTGCATGAAGGCCTCCGCCACGCGTCCGACCGCCAGGGTGTAGGCCGCCAACCGCCAGGGCAGGCCAAGGGCTTTTGTCTGGCGCTCGACGCGCCTGTAGGCCTCGACCATCAATTTCTCCAACTCCTGGTTAACTTTGTCCTCGTCCCAGAACAAATACGACAGGCCCTGGACCCACTCCAGGTAGCTGACCACAACTCCCCCGGCATTGGCCAGGATATCGGGCAGGACAATGATTCCACGCTCCTCCAGGATGTGGTCCGCCTCCAGGGTAGTTGGCGCGTTGGCCCCCTCGATCACTAACCGTGCCCGGATGGCGTGGGCGTTGTGCTCAGTGATCTGATTTTCGAGCGCCGCCGGCACCAGCACGTCGCAGGGAAGCGTTAGCAGTTCTGCGTTGGAGATAGGCTTTGCGCCCCCAAAGTTGACCAGTCTGCCGCCGGCGCGGGTGAACTCGATTAACTGCTCGACATCGAGTCCGTGCGGGTCAGTGATTCCCCCCGATCCATCCGAGACCGCTACGACCCGGGCACCACTTTGACGAAGAAGCAAGGCGGCAGCAGCTCCGACTTTGCCAAATCCCTGAATGGCTACCGTTGCACCCGCGAGTGCTAAATTCAGGCTGGCAAGTGCCTCGCGGACGGTGATGAGCACACCCCGTCCGGTTGCAAGGTCACGGCCCTTCGAGCCGCCAATGCTGAGCGGCTTGCCCGTGACAACTCCCGGTACGGCATGACCGACGCTCATTGAATAGGTATCCATCATCCAGGCCATCTCGCGGCTGGACGTGCCCACATCCGGGGCAGGAATATCAATTTGAGGGCCGATATCGCGGATGAGTTCGGTTGTGTAGCGGCGAGTCAGGCGTTCGAGTTCGCCAAGTGATAGACGCCTCGGGTCCACGGCAATACCGCCTTTTGCCCCGCCGTAGGGAATGCCGAGCAATGCACATTTCCAGGTCATCAGCATGGCAAGGCCTGAGATCTCGCGCAGGGTGACTGCGGGGTGGAAACGCGTACCGCCTTTGTAGGGACCGAGGATGTTGCTGTGCTGGACCCGGTGTCCGGCAAAAATCCTGAGTGTGCCATCGTCTAAGCGGACAGGCACAGCCACGGTGAGAACCCGCCGTGGCACACTCAAAAATGTGACAATCCCCGCATCTAACTTGAGAACCTGAGCCGCACGCTCAAGGTTGGAGCAGGCCATGTCGTAGGGACAGATGTACGCCGGATTGGGAGCATCATCAAGACTTGTCACCATAATCACGCCTCGTCGGTTTGTGCACCTGGGATCATGCTAGCCAGGGCGATCCCCGGTTTTCGAAACCGACAGAGATTGTTACAGTTAGGCACTACTCGCTGGCTGCCGCCGCCCGTTGGGGCTCGACGTTGAGAAAGACGGTCGATTTATCGCCGCCTTCTACCCGGATGACCTTGAGCGGTATGGGTTGCCCCTTGGCACGGGCATCGTTGATCCGTTCGTTAAGCTTTTCGTAGAAGAGCAGGTCGGCAAGCTTGGCGTTCTTGGCGGCAGCCCTGCCCTGCAATTCGATGGCCGTCTGGTTGGCGCGGGCGAGAATGAGGCGGCGGGTGGTCTCTTTTTGCTGAATCTGGGCCTTGACCGCAGCGGTTTGAGCGGTGATTGACGCGACCTGCTTTTGTTCTAGAGATGCTTTGAGGCCTTCCGGGAACTGAGCCGTGCCCAGATAAACGCCCTCGATGACGATGAGCGGCGTATCCTGTTTCGGTGCGTTGGGCATTTCCCGGTTGATGAGTGCGGTCATCTGCCGCTCCATCTCTGAGCGTCGCGTAGTGTTGTAAAAATCTTCCGAATCAAAGCTTGCCGCAACGTCGCGGACCTTTGAGCGCACCGTCGGCACGACGATGGTCTCCATGTACTGCTGGCCGATACGAGCATGAAGCACATCGAGGACCGGCACATTGGGTTTGAGGGCGACAAAGACATCCATGCTGAAGGCTTGGCCATCGGCTGTGTTTACGGTGACGGCCCCACTTGCCCGGTTGGGGACCGCGGCTGTGTCGGTAAACTGCCAGACGCGGGTACGGACGTTGTAGGTGATCGGACTATCGATCCCCGGTGTGACGAACGCAACCCCGGGGCGCTCGACCCGACCCTGCTCGATGCCCGAGAAGACATTGAACATGACCGTCGCGTTACCGGGCACGGTGATGTATAGGAAGGGATGGAACAGTAGAGCCCCGACGGCAACAATCCCCAGGGCCAGGAGACTCCAGGCCGCGATGCGTAAGGGAACCTGGCGGTCGGTCTTCATCAGCGCGTCACCAGGGTATCGAGGGTATCACCGAGGACGCCGCTCTGTACGACACGCAAGTACTCGGGGTTTTGGGTCAGCGCGTCCGCCTTGGCCGCGAGCCTGCCTGCCTCCGCCTGGGCTTCTGAGATGGTGGTCTTGGCATCCTGAGTCGCCTGGTCGATCTCGTAGGACTTTTTGGCGAGCAAGTTCTCAGCGATCGTCTTTGCCTCGATTGCGGCTACGAAATCCCGATCAAAACCAACATCGCGCAGGAGAAAGTCCTGCACAGTGATGCCGTACTGATTGAAGTCGCTTGCCACCCGCTCGCGGATTTGCGCTTGCAGGAGGGGGCGTTTGGTTGAGTAGAGATCTTGGGCTGAAAAACCGCTCGCCTCGGTCGCGATGATCGAACGCACGATGGGAGCGATACGGTCGATGTAGTCGGTTCCCAGGCTGTCGTAGACCTTTGGTGAATCCGAGACCACGAAATTCAAGGTCACCTCGGCCCCGATTTCCTGACCGTCGCGGGTCAGGACAATGATGCGTGGCCCGTAGGCACCCTCGCCGTCTTTCCAGGTAAGCGCCTGGGTCTTGACGTCGATCTGAAACGTCTCGACGACCACGGGTAGCACGACGTGGAAGCCCGGCTGTAGCGGCTGGGCCTGCACGCCGCCGAACCAGGAGAAGACGACCAGGTTTTCCCCGTTGCCGACGAACCGGAAAGGATTCAGGTTGACCAGCAAAAACAGCACCACCGCCGCGCCAATGGCCTGGGGTGCCCATGCGAGAACTGTCTGCCGGTCAATACTCATAGCTCAAGTATGCTGCAGCTTCGGATGTTTCTCACAAAGCATCGACCGAAGCACCCGGCGGTGGAGCGTCAATTCCCAACCGCCTGGCGGCCGGGGGAACGTCGCGGCAGATGATCTCCTGCATGCGGCAGTAGATCTGGATAGTCAACTTCAGGCTTTCGAGTCCCGCGGTGCGACCAAGGCGTTCAAGCACCGCGGGCCAGGTTCCCAATGGAAACTCCTCTACCCCGATCGGTTGGATATCCGCCCCGTGTTTGAGCAGTTCTTTTTCCCAGTCGGCGACCTGGAAAAAGGTGCAGCGGTGACCACGTTGCACCAGTTCAGCTGCGAGGGCGACCATTGGGTTGCTGTGTCCGATGGCGGCTGGGCAGATCACACCGAAGTGCACCATAGTTCTTCACTGGTCATGAATAAACGCTCCACGTATCGCAGGAGAATTCATAGTAGGTGAAGTAGTCTGGTGCTTGCACCGCAGAATCGGGAATGGTTAAGTGTAGGAGCCTGCGCAGAGCCGCTCGCTGTTTCGAGGTCAACGAGGCCACCAAATTTTCGGAGGTCGCACAATGAATCAATGTTTGTGGTGGGATAGGTACGATTCTCGTCTTTGGGTGACGTTCTAGTAGTCGTATTAATATCAATATTTCTACTGTTTTTGAATGGCACAAGCCCGGGCGGTGGAGGCGAGCCAAATAATATCGGAGCTGACCATTTTTTCCGTCCACCGCTCCGACTCATCCCCATCCTCCTGGGGGAGGGTGGGCTTGTGGGCCGAGAATTCTCGACCCAAGTTCAAGATACGAGTCAAGCACACCCGTTTTTTGCCACAGAACCGCTGCGAGTAAAATTACGTTGAACCCCATTCACGAGAAATTACCATGAATAGTTCTTTTAAGTCCGAAACACTTTTGAAGAATCTCAGAATTCCTTTGGAGCGAGATGTATTTTTACGTACCTTAGTTCGAGAGTTGGCGGGTACGTTA
>JACMIX010000283.1 GCA_014380935.1 Gloeobacterales cyanobacterium ES-bin-141
AGTCAACTGGTCGCGGCGGGCACGCTGGCCGGGTTGCCGCTGGCGAACCAGATTGCCGCAGTCTCGGTGGGGCTCGTGGATGGGCGTGCTCTACTGGACCTCGACTACGGGGAGGATTCACGGGCACAGATGGACATGAACGTGGTCATGGACGCCAGAGGGCGGCTCATCGAGGTGCAGGCAACAGCCGAGCAGGCTCCCGTCGAACGTGGTCAGCTTGATCGCCTGCTCGACCTTGCGGCAGCAGGCATCGAGTCTTTGCTTGCCACTCAGCGGGCCGCGCTTGATTGAGAGGTCTTAGAGTTCTACTTTTACGCGTCCCACCCGCTGTTCGCGCTCAACCGTGAGGACCAGATTGGCAGGCTGTCCTTCGAGGGCCTGTTGCAATTGCACAGGGCTACGCAGGGCTGCGTTGTTGATGCCCAACAGTCGGTCTCCCGGTACTAATCCACTGCGCTCGGCAGGTGAATTGGCCTGCACTTCGAGAACCATGAGCGTTTGCGGATCGAGAACGACGCCCAGCCTGCGCGGGGTTGTTCGCGGGGTTATTGCCGTTCGGGTACGACTGCCCGAGCCTGCAGCTACCAGCTGCCGCACCCGGGGTGCAGGCGTGGCAAAGCCGATGCCGATGTTACCGCCGCCCGCACTGAGGATTGCTTTGTTGACTCCGATGAGTTCACCGTCTGAGTTCAATAGGGGACCACCCGAGTTGCCGGGATTGAGGGCGGCGTCCGTTTGCAAGTCGCCACTGTCGGGATTGATGCGGCTCAGGATCCCGACTGTCAGTGTCCGCTCCAGGCCGAAGGGGTTGCCGATGGCGTAGACCCGCTGACCTACTCTTGCCGCACTGTTCGCGAGGCGTAGGCTCGTAAGCGTGCCCATGGGACGGATCTCGACCAGGGCAAGGTCACTTTGCGGGTCCATGGAGCGGACAGCGCCCGTGTAGGTACGACCGTCCGCCGTCCTCACTTCGACATTGCGGGCGCCGCGCACGACGTGGTTGTTGGTAATGATGAGACCACCGGGGTCGATGATCGCCCCCGTGCCACTGCCACCCCGGCTACGGATGGTGACGACCGCTTTACTGGCCTGCTCGTAGACGGCGATAGACGCGGATTCGTCGCGATCAAGCGCGAAAGCCACGGTCGGGAAGCCAAGCGATGCAACAAGTGCAAGAGCATACACCAACTTCTTCATGTCTTGAATCACAGAGCGTGTAGACCTCAGAGACGTTCCACCGCCGGACCTGTTCCAGCGATAGTACGGGCACGATGCTTCGTACCCGTACTATCGCTCCTCAGGGTGGAGCCTGAATACCCAGGTCTGCCCGTCCCAGGTCCAACTGCTCGAATGGAACCACTTCTACCTTCCAGAAGCGCTTGCGCAGGTCCGCGAGAAATAGACGGGCATTGCCTACGATGATGAGCGAACTCGGGCCGAGTTGGGTGGTGGCAAACCTCTGCACTTCGACGGGCTTTACTGCTTCCACATCCTGAATATAGAAGTTAAGCTCCGTCAAAGGAATGTTGTAGAGCGCGAGTGCGCCGACCCGAGCAACCAGACCGTCGATCGTTTGCAGTTCGCGTGCAA
Source organism: Gloeobacterales cyanobacterium ES-bin-141 (assembly GCA_014380935.1). Lineage (GTDB taxonomy): Bacteria > Cyanobacteriota > Cyanobacteriia > Gloeobacterales > Gloeobacteraceae > JACMIX01. The sequence continues at coordinate 1,591 of JACMIX010000283.1, forward strand.
AGCTGCCGGTAAGTGCTGCTTTTCGGGTCCTCAGTTCGGGGTCGTCGATGGGTTCCTTGCCGACCCCCGTGATGGTCCCAAGGACGACGCTCGCTCCCTCGGCGACCCGAGCGTTATCGACAAGGGTGGTGGCAAGAAAGGGGCCTGGTGTACGACGTGCATCGAGCTGTGTGCTCGCGCCGTACGAAAGCCCGCGCTTGATGCGCACTTCTTTGTTCAGGCGACCCGAAAAACCGGTCAGGATAGCGTTGGTGACGAGTCCGGCAAAAAAATCCGGGCTGGAGCGGGCGATTCCTACGCGGCCCACAACCAGCGCTGCCCGTCCGGCACTAGGCCTGTCCACGACGACGACGCGTGCCTGCCCGTCTGCTGCGCTCACCGTCTGCCCGGGCCGGACGGGTGCAGCGGGATTGGACCAGTCGCCAAAGGCACGCTCGGCCGCAGCGTAGACCGCCTCGGGGGCAATATCACCTCCGATAATCAATATCGCGTTGTCGGGTCGGTAATACTCTTCATAGAAAGCTACCAGGTCGCCCCGCGTAACGCTCCGCACTGAGCCGGGTGTACCTGTGAGCGGATGACCGTAGGCTTCCCCTCCGTAGAGCACACGGGCGGCGACCAATTCGGCGAGCGCAGACGGGTCGTTGTAGGTCAGTTGCAGGGCGCTGAGTGTCCTGGTCTTTGTCCGTGCGATTTCCATCTCAGCAAAGGCGGGCCGACGTACGACCTCAGCAAAGACTTCGAACGCAGGTCCAAACTTAGGCGTCGTTGCATTGACACTCACGACCGAACCGTCCCAGTCTGCCTGGGCTCCCAGTTCTGCGCCGAGGGTATCGGTTGCCTGGGCGATTTGCAGCGCAGTGCGGCCTGTCGTTCCCTGAGCAAGCAGTCCAGCCGTTAATGCGGCCAGACCCGGTTTATCCGGAGGGTCAACTTCCCCGCCGCTCCGGATGACTAGTTGGGCGGTAATGAGTGGTACGTTGCGCCGCTCGATGGCTACCACACGCAGGCCGTTGGCAAGAGTCTTCTCGACTGCGGCGGGATAGGTGACCGGTCGGGGTACTGCGGGCGGGGGTGGAAAGGCTCCCCAGGTGACAGGACCGCCTGCAAGAACCAGGCAGGCAAAGACAGCGCAATAGGTCCGGTGTATGGTGCTCATCTTTCTGTGAATAGCGGCATTCATCACCTGGTTCTAGCCCGTGGCTTCATGGCTCCGGGCAGGTAGTTGATGACCGTACGGTTGGCCTGCCGGAGATATTTACGGGCTACGCGCTGTACGTCGGCTGCGCTGACTGACTGAATATCAGCCAGCCGACGGTTCACCAGGTTTGGGTCGCCCATGAGGATGGTGGTGCGTACCAGTTCGAGCGCCCGGTCCTCATTCTCCTCCCGGCCCCGAACCAGATCGCTGACCAATTGTGTCCTCGCCTTCTCTAACTCGGCTTCACCTACAAGCGTTGTCTGCAGTTTGTTGATCTCGGTGTCCAGCGCTTTGTAGGCCGTTTGGGTTTTCTTACCGGCATTAAGGATAGCGACAACGGTGAAGATGCCGGGTTGTTCGCGCAGGTCGGCGTCTGCTGTAACGGCTGCCGCCAACTGCTGCGTGTAGACGAGCGTGCGGTAGAGGCGGGCACTCTCACCCGAGGACAGAATATTTTCAATCACCTGCAAGACAGTTGCATCCGGTGAGGCCAGCGAAGTGGCATGGTAAGTGAACGCGACAGCAGGCAGGGGCACATTCGCGGCGTAATAGGTAAAGCGCCGTTCGCGCTTTTGGGCTGGCTCCCTCACCGCAACCTGTACACGCGGTCCCGGAGGTTTGGGAATCTCTCCAAAGTAGCGGTCAATCCAGCTGCTTGCCTCGGCAGGGTCAAAATCGCCCGCGACCACGAGCGTGGCATTGTCCGGCCGGTAGTGGGTTGCGTGGAAGCGCTGTACGTCCGTGAGTGTCGCTGCCTTTAACTCGGCAGGTGTGCCAATCACCCCGCGCCGGTAGGGGTGCCTGGTGTAGGAGCGCCCGTCCAGCAAGCTGAAATAGAGCATTCCGTAAGGCTGGGAGAGAACCACTTGGCCGTACTCGCCGAGGACCACGTCGCGTTCGGTCTTGAAGTTGGTGGCATCCACGTTGAGCGACCGCAACCGGTCCGCTTCAGCCCACAGCAGAGTCTCCAGGTAGTTTGACGGTACCACCTCGAAGTAACCGGTCAGATCCTCAGCCGTGTAGGCATTGTTGAAGCCGCCTACATCCTCGGTCAATCGGTCCAGGGTCTCAGGCTCCGTGTTGGCTGTGCCCTTGAACATCAGGTGCTCGAAGAGGTGTGCGAAGCCCGAGCGGCCAGGCGGGTCATCCTTGCCGCCGACGTGGTAGCCGACGTGGATAGCGACGGTCGGGGAACTGTGATCTTCGATGAGTAACACCCGCAGACCGTTTGATAGGGTGCGGTCGCTAAAAACCACGGGTGCGAGTGAGACTGCATCGGATGTATCCGGCTGTGCGTTCAGGGCAAGGGGTACGAGACACAGTGCGGCAGACAGCCCTGCCGCGAACAAAACCCGGTGTGCACGTCCTCTCATGGAGGTCACAGCATCACGATGCGGCAACAGAAGGGCACCTGCAGGTAGGATACGATGATCAAACTTAATCTATCTGGTTTGGAAGAAGCCCGGGAGCCCCATGAGTGAAAGGACGCTATTTGACAAAGTTTGGGATTTGCATACCGTAAGCATTCTGCCCTCTGGACAGACACAGCTTTTCATCGGTTTGCACCTCGTTCATGAGGTCACGAGCCCCCAGGCTTTCGCGATGCTCCGCGAGCGGGACCTGAAGGTGCTATTTCCCGAACGGACCGTGGCCACGGTCGATCACATCGTCCCCACACAGAGCCAGGCACGCCCATTTAGCGATCACCTGGCCGAGGAGATGATGCAGGCCCTCGAACACAACTGCCGCGCGCAGGGCATCACTTTTCACGACATCGGTTCGGGCAACCAGGGCATCGTTCACGTCATAGCCCCCGAGCAGGGTCTGACACAGCCGGGCATGACGATCGCCTGCGGAGATAGCCACACTTCGACCCATGGTGCCTTCGGGGCAATTGCCTTTGGGATTGGCACCAGTCAGGTGCGCGATGTCCTGGCTTCTCAGACCCTCGCACTCTCCAAGCTAAAAGTCCGCAAAATCGAGGTCAACGGTGCGCTGCGCCCCGGTGTGTTTGCCAAAGACGTCATCTTGCACATCATTCGTACCCTCGGGGTCAAAGTAGGGGCGGGCTACGCCTACGAGTTCGCGGGTACAACCTTTGAGCAGATGGGCATGGAGGAGCGGATGACCATCTGCAACATGGCCATTGAGGGGGGTGCGCGGTGCGGATACATCAACCCGGATGTGGTCACTTTCGAGTATCTCAAGGGCAAGGACTTCGCGCCCCCCGCACACTCGTGGGAGCAGGCCGTTGGCTGGTGGACCGCTATTCGCAGTGACACCGATGCGCTTTACGACGATGTGGTGGTCTTCGATGCGGGCGCTATTGCTCCGACTGTCACCTGGGGCATCACTCCCGGTCAGGGAATCGCCGTGGACGAGGCAGTCCCGGTTCTCGAAGCGCTCGCGGACGAAGAACGCCCGCTTGCCGAGGAAGCCTATCGCTACATGAGCTTCAAGCCCGGAGAACCAATTCTGGGCACCAGGATCGACGTCTGCTTCATCGGCAGTTGTACCAACGGCCGGATTTCGGACTTGAGGGAAGCGGCAAAGCTTGCGGCGGGAAGGCACGTTGCCCCGGGTATCAAGGCCTTTGTCGTCCCCGGCTCCGAACGGGTCAAACAACAGGCGGAGGCGGAGGGCATTGACCAGGTCTTCATTGAGGCAGGCTTCGAATGGCGAGAGCCGGGGTGCTCAATGTGCCTGGCGATGAATCCAGACAAGCTCCAGGGCAATCAGATGAGTGCTTCTTCCTCCAACCGCAACTTCAAAGGTCGGCAGGGCTCTGCTACCGGACGAACCCTTTTGATGAGCCCGGCCATGGTCGTGGCGGCGGCTGTGACGGGCAGCGTCTGCGATGTGCGCGAGCTGTTGACCGAGGGCGAGCTCCATGCGTAGTATCCATCGCATTACAGGACGCGGCATTCCCCTGACGGGTGACGATATCGACACCGATCGCATCATCCCGGCCCGTTTTCTGCGCTGTATTACCTTTGATGGCCTCGGAGAGCAGGTGTTTGCCGACGATCGGACCCAGCCGGAGCACCCTTTCAACCAGCCCCATTACCGGGGGGCCAAAATTCTAGTCACAAA